>JBGOVH010000462.1:0-3432 GCA_041478005.1 Terriglobia bacterium
GATGATTTTGATTATGGAGTACTCCCCAAACCAAGGATCTTGCCATTCAAAACATCTAAAGCAGACGGGGAACATGCGCGCAATTTCGAATCCCCGAAGCAGGCAGAGGGTTCTCCCAAAGTCTTTGATCGCCTGGCTTATACTTCACAAGCCCGGACAGGGCGAGCCAGAGGGGGTAACTCTCCGGCTTTTGAAGTGAAAGGCAGGAGCCATCAATCGGGCAATCGGTATCGAAGTCATACTGACGAGAGATCCCGCGGCACGGAGGGGTGGATGGGGTTGCCGAGTCCAGAAGAGCAGCGGGAATTAAAGCGCCTCAGGGTGAAGCTCTTCGGCTCCGCAAATAGATCTCAATCCTATGACGGGCCTTCTTATCGGAAGAGTACGCGAAACCGGTAGCAGGCCACCAATGGCGGTTGCGTGCGACCGGTCACAAGATCAGCATACAATCCCCGTAGCTGTAAAAGCGGTATCCCTCGGCAATGGCCTGTTGATAGGCTGTCCTAATCAGCTCGTAACCTGCGAAGGCTGAAACCAGCATCAGTAGAGTTGATTCGGGAAGATGGAAGTTCGTCAGCAAGCCATCGACGCAGCGAAACGTGAATCCCGGGTAAATGAAAAGACCTGTTTCACCTGTGTCTGGCAGGATCTCCCCATTGTTTTTTTGAGCCACTTCTTCCAAAGTGCGGGTGACTGTGGTGCCAACGGCAATCACTCGCCGACGATGAAATTTTGCAGCTCTGATGCCCTCAGCAGCTTCGGCTGAAATCTGGAACCGTTCTTTTTCCAGGCGGTGTTCTTTGATATCATCGACATGGACCGGTTGGAAGGTTCCTAGTCCAACATGAAGAGTAGTTTCACACCATTCAATGCCTTTTTTCCTGAGCCGATCGAATACCTCACCGGTGAAATGAAGCCCAGCGGTCGGAGCAGCCACAGCTCCGGGTTGGCTGGCATAAACGGTTTGATATTGAACCTTGTCCTGCGGTTCATCAGGCCTGCCGATGTAAGGCGGTAATGGAACGTGGCCGATTTGATCGAGAATCTGATAGAAGTCGCCTCGGTAAGAAAACTTAACCTTCCGAATCCCAAAATCTCCCCGCTCCAGTACCTCGCACTCCAGTTCGCCCGTGCCAAAGCGGACTCTCTCTCCTACCCGCATCTTCCTGCCGGGTCTAACCAAGGCCTCCCAGGTATCTTCTCCTAGCGGCTTAAGGAGTAGAACTTCAATCTCGGCGCTGGGCATTCGGACTTTCCCCTGAATCTCAGAAGTCAAGCCCAGTCGTTTTCCCAGTAGCCTGGCCGGAAGAACCTTGGTGTTGTTCACAACGAGAAGATCAGAAGAGTCCAAAAGATCGGGAAGATCCGCAAAAGAATGATGGGAAATTACTCCGCTGGACCGGTTGATGCGCATCAATCGCGACTGGTCGCGTCTCTCCAGGGGGTGTGCGGCAATTCGATCGGAGGGCAGATAATAGTCAAAATCAGAAAGTTTCACGCAACAGATACCTCGGGGCCGCCCAATAGTAGCAGGTTCCTCTTCCTTATGCTAAAGTCCGGCTCATGGGCGAAAATCTGGCCATTGTTTCTTCCAAAGCTGTGGAGCGAGTGCAGGCAGGTCATCTCTGGATCTATCGAAGTGATGTACTGCAGTGTGATGCCTCCCCTGGCTCCATTGTTACGGTCAAAGACAAGAAAGGCCGTCACTTTGGGAAAGCGTTTTTCAGTTCCAGTTCACTCATCTCTCTGCGGTTGCTCACAAAGGAAGACATTCCCATCGAGCGGGGGTTCTGGGTCAATCGGTTGCAGCAGGCCTGCCAACTGAGGCAGCGGGTGGTAACCGACAGCGAAGTTTATCGTCTTATTCATGGTGAGAGCGATGGATTTCCATCGATCATTGTGGATCGATACGGAGAGGTTCTTTCGATCCAAACTCTCAGCCAGGGCGCCGAGCACCTGAAGCCCTTGCTGGTCGAGCTCCTTGTGGAATTTCTTAGGCCGAAAGCCATTGTCGAGCGCAATGATAGCAAGGTCAGGGCCCTTGAGGATCTGCCACAAACGATCTCTGTTCTGCATGGAGAAGATCCTGGGGAGATCATTTGTTCAGAAAACGGACTACGCTTTTATTTTCATCCCACTGGCGGGCAAAAGACCGGAGCCTTCCTGGATCAGCGTGAGAATCGTGCCTATGCCCGCAGCCTGGCCAAGGGCAAAGCTCTGGACTGCTTTTGTTATTCCGGTTCTTTTGCCATCCACCTTGCCCAAGCGTGTACCGAAGTGGAAGGCATTGATAGCTCCGAAGCTGCTGTTCAGACAGGCTACCGTAATGCAGCGCTCAACAATTTTAGTAACATACACTTCGAAACGGACAATGTTTTCGACCGGTTGAAACTCTACGATCGACTCAAAAAGCGATTTGATACAATCGTGCTCGATCCTCCTGCTTTTGCCAGGAATCGATCACACATTGAATCCGCCATTCGAGGCTATAAAGAGATTAATCTGAGAGCGTTGCGCATATTGAAATCAGGAGGAATTCTGGTGACCGCGAGTTGTTCACAAGTAATTGATGAAACGCTTTTTCTTAACCTTCTCAACCAGGCTGCAGCAGACGCAGGTAGATGCGTTCAAATCATTCAAAAGCGAACCCAGGGCCAAGATCATCCCATGCTCCTGGCCATGCCGGAGACTTATTATCTTAAATGTCTTATTCTACGAGTGTTGGATTAAGGCGACAAAACCCATTAGGGGAAGCATAGTAAAGAATGTTCGGAAGATATTTGACATACTCATACTCAGATTTTATTAAATGCTCGTACTAAATTTAACGTGGGAGGAATCACTCCAATGACACTTGCAAAATGGGAACCTCTGAAAGACTTGCTAACCTTACAAGATCGCATGAATCGACTTTTCGACGATTCTGTGCGTACGATTCGTCCGGGGGACGAGTCTTTAAGTTCAGCGATTTGGACACCCCCTGTTGACATTTACGAAACTGAAGGGGAAGTGATTCTGAAAGCAGAATTGCCTGAAGTTAATCAAAAGGATATTGAAATCCAAGTTGAAAACAACACGTTGACTCTGCGTGGCGAGAGAAAGTTCGAAAAGGACGCCAAAAAAGAGAACTACCACAGAATCGAAAGGGTCTACGGATCGTTTGTGCGCTCCTTTACCCTCCCCAGCTCGATTGACCAGGATAAGATCAAAGCGGATTATAGGGATGGCATCCTGAAGATCAGTATGCCGAAGCGTGAGGAGACCAAACCGAAACAAATCAAGGTGGCCATCTCTTGAAAACGCTTCAATAGAGGAAGGGCTCAATTCCAAGTAGAGAAGGGAGTGGAAAAAACGCCACGGAGTCACAGAAACACGGAGACTTAACGCGGCCTGTGGCCGCAATCAAAATCCCCTATTTTAGGAGGGGGCCAA
>JBGOVH010000550.1:0-2902 GCA_041478005.1 Terriglobia bacterium
AGACCCTGGCGGTTTATGAAGTTTCCTCCGGGCAGTGGGTATTTCAGGTGCGCCTGTGAAAAGCAGTGGGCTTCCCGGGTTTTTATTTTGGAGGTCTGATGGTTCGTAAAATATCTTATACTGTGCTCCGTTCAGGCGCCTTGTTAGCGGCAGAATGCTTTGCCCGAATTTCTCACCACCAAGGCACCAAGGCACAAAGGAGAGAATGCAAGAGCAGTCCTTGCTTGGATATGTGGACAACCTTGGGCCGAATCGTTCTGGGCAGAGCGAAAGTCTGCGTGCGGGAAAGGTGATCCAAAGTGAGTTATGAAGTAGTTCAGTCTTGCTATTCTTCTTGGTGTCTTTGTGTCTTGGTGGTTGGGAATGCTGGTTAGTTGGCCGTGCCGTGGCCACAACTGAAAGTACCCTTAGAACATTCATGTGGATCATTTCTCAAGCTTATGACGATTCGCCAAGAAGTCATCATCCGCGGTGAAGGGCCACCTACATTGGAACTTGGCCCAGGGATCTCGATTCGCGAATTTGCTTGCGGCAGGATCGGGGCCATCGGGTTGAGTACTGGCATTGCGAGGCTTGCACCGGGAGCTTACTTACCTTATCACGTTCACGCTTGCGGAGAATCGGTCACGGTCCTCACAGGGAAGTTAGAAAGCGCCGTTGAAGGACGCACCTACCATCTTCTTCCATATGATTGCATCCACATTCCTGCGGGTGTACCACACTCTGCGATGAATATTGGGAATGAATTCGAATTGATTCTGCACAATACTTTTTCATCGGCTCAGGTAACGCGGACTCCAGTCAATACGGTTTTTGCTCATCAAGATCGAAGTCATATTCTCACCGAGCCTGGTTCCCCCGAGTCACTCCGCAGGTTTTCTCTGGCCGAAGAGTACGAGCTCTCAAAGAACATATTGCTAAGAGATTTGTTTGGCGGCCGATTTGGAGCCGCTGGGATATCTGGTGAATTGGGACTTTTTTCGTCAGGGACTTGCCTCCCATGCCACACAAGCCAATTCGACGGATCAATAACCATTGTTGATGGGATAGCAGTCTTCACCGTGGCTGGACGGCGATACGACTTGAGTGGAAATGACACGGCGTTTGTGCCGCAAGGCCTGCCATACCAACTGACTAATGGATCCGAAAAGCCATTGCGTGTGATTTGGGCATATGCAGGTGACGAACCGAATAGGGTATTTGTAGAGAATGGTCTTTGTGTTGATTGAAGTGGCCTGATAGCCTTTGAAGTTCGGACATTTGCAGGCATGGAAACTGCCTTGCAACCCAATGGGTTGCTAGCCATTAGCCGGGGGTTGAGCGAAGCGACACCCCCGGAGGACGAAAATCAATCGTGACCCTGGCAAGGGTCGCAGATTGTTCTGGCACCCCTCCGGGGTGCTCTTTCCACCGTATCGTTAGCCGGTGGTATCGGCCTGCGGCCTCAACCACCGGCTAATGGCTGGCAAAGCCTTTGGCTTGCTACTCTCTCTAGAGAGCCTGCAACGCCATTCCAAAAACATTATCTTTACTGGAGATCTCATGCCAACTGTGAATGCAGGTCAAAGACTGAAACAGAAATTCAAAAACGGGGAAACAACCTACGGGCTCTGGGTTTCGCTGGAGTCCCCCTCAATCACGGAGATGGCGGCAACCGTCGGGCTGGACTTTGTTGTCATCGATACTGAACACGGGCACCTTGACTTCAAGGAGGTCTTGGAGCACCTGCGTGCATTGAATCGCAGTTCTACAGCCGGCCTGGTGAGAGTCCAGGAAATTGAGCAAGGAGTGATCAAAAGAGTCCTCGACTTGGGAGCTAACGGAGTGCTCCTCCCTCAGATCAAAACGGCTGAGGAAGTGGAACGTGGGGTCTACTTTGCAAAATATCCTCCACGTGGATTTCGCGGAATCGGTGGCGACCGAGCGACATCGTGGGGAAAGAACTTGATGCGAGCCCGAACCGCAAACAACGATACTCTGGTCATTCCGCTTGTCGAAACTGTGGAAGCGGTGAAGAATATCGAGTCCATTTTGAACGTGCCCGACATTGATGCACTCCAGTTTGGGCCTGCCGATCTTTCTGCGTCTTTCGGTTATCCGGGCGAGTGGGAAGGACCGGGAGTAGCCGAAGAAATTCTGCGTGTTAAAAACCAAATCCGATTACGTGGTTTGGCTTGCGGGATTATGGCAACGGACTCGATCAATGGAAAAATGAGAGTCTCACAAGGCTTCCAGATGATTGGGATCGCATCGGATTGTGGACTTTTGATTCGAGGAATTACGGATATGATGGATGCATTGGGCAAAAAAGTGGATCCGGGGGTCTGGAATGGGTGAGGGTCGAGCTGAAGTTTGTGAAGTCGCCTTGACAGGAGATTTTCTCTCCGGAGGAAAACTTCTCTACAAGAATATCGGTTTAAGCATCCTTGATGCAGTGGAGGGAATTCATTACCGGTTCCTGGAAAAACCTGAGCCTGTTCTGTCGCCCAATCATCTTCAAGGGGTTGATGCCTTGATTTGCCTGTCGCCGAGAGTCACGTCAACGACCCTGACAAATGCTGATCGCTTGCTAGCGATCACTCGGTTCGGAGTGGGTTACGACACAGTAGATGTTGAGGCGTGCACAGAAGCGGATGTGGCTTTGTTCATTACCAAGGGCGCCGTCAATTATTCGGTGGCTGAGGCCATTCTGGGGTGGATGCTGGCTCTAAGTCATCGTGTTTTGCAAAAGGACCGGCTGACAAGGGAAGGAAAATGGAGTGAGAAAGGGAAGTGGATGGGATCAGAGCTTCGTCGCAAAACAGTGGGTATCATTGGGCTGGGGGGAATCGGATCTACACTGGTAAAACTCTTGAGTCCATTTGCTGTAGCCGAGGTGATTGCCTTTGACCCTTATGTCAAT
>JBGOVH010000297.1:0-4557 GCA_041478005.1 Terriglobia bacterium
ACGCTCTCCGGCCTGTAACCAACTGCAACTGCATCCGTCCGTGAGGCGGGGTGGGGAGTCCGCCAGTCGGCGGAGAGGTGAACGGTCCATCCGTACGTTAAGAAACTCGATTCGGCCTGTCAGTGTCGGCGAGCCTGCGTAGGAAAGGTGAAGCCTAGACCCGCCGGAAGGGCGGGAGACTCGATGAGATGAGGGGTAGCGTGCGAAATCGGCATCGAGGGCCTGGGGGGTGGATGGAGACGGAGGGATCGGAAGGTCAGACACGTGAATCAGGGAGACCTGTTGGCCAACAGGGACGGTGTTCATGCTGCCCGCAGAGGGTGCCGAAGAGCCGGGCCGACAGGAGTCAGAGCGTCCGTAGTAGCGAAGAAGTCCCGTAACGGGGAGGGAGCGAAGGGAACGCAGGAAGGTGGATGAGTAACGGAGAACGAGACCGAACCTACACCGGCGCGAGTGCCCACGGGCTAAGCAAGTCGGAGGTATCTCTTGGGTTGTCAGGGAGAGGAAACGGTCGCTTTCGAAGTTACGCATGTTGACGATCCTCATTGGAGGATGGAAGTGAGTTGGACTTACTTTGCTGAACCAAGAGGGCTCTCTGCTCCACCTTGGGGACGTCAGTCAATCCTTTCCGAGGTAAAACCACCGACCGGAGAGCCGTATGCGGGAGATCCGCCTGTACGGTTCGGAGGGGGGAGGGACCGAAACCAATCGGTTCTTCCTACCCCTATCAATGATTCCAAAGGGCCGTGTTGTAGGCCGGGTCCCCTGACCCGGCGCATTTTTTCACACCTTCCCTCTCCCTGGGGGAGAGGGTGGCTGCAGGCCGGGTGAGGGGTCAGTAGCAAGCAGAGCGACAGCGACTGGGCATAGTCACTGAAATATTCAGAAATCAATAATTCCCGCTATGCCGAAGAACATACGAGAGTGGCTCTCCTGGCTCATCAAACTGAGGATCGTGGTCGCAACCACGCTGCTCGGGGTAATTCTGGGCCTCGAATCAGCCGTTGCCAGCAGCGATGCGGCAAAGGACCTATTCAATGTCATTCTCTTTATCTATCTGCTGACGGCGGTTCATTACCTGTTCCTTCGATTCGGGAAAAACTACGAAGGGCAGGCCTATTTTCAGACTTGTGGTGATCTTTTCATCATTTCCGCAATTGTCTACTTCACAGGTGGAATTGATAGCTATTTCCCCTTTTTGTACCTGCTCTCCATCATTATGGCAAGCATTCTTCTCTATCGAAAAGGCGCCTTCATTGCTGCAACCCTGAGTTCTGTTCTTTTGGCTGGACAGTATTTCCTGACGTTGGAACGGATTTTACCCTCTACAGCCGATTCCATGGTCGATGCCCGAACTGTGAAGTACCTGATAGGCACTAATATTTTCGCGTTTTATGCGGTGGCTTATCTGAGCAGCCATTTGTCTGAAAACCTGAAAAGGACAGGTTCTGAGCTGGAGGACAAGCGCGATAAACTGGCAACTCTTCAGGCCTTCAACGAAAACATCATCAATAGCATGCGAGGAGGGTTGTTTACCACCAATCTGGAGGGTTTTATCACATTATTTAACAAATCAGCCAGTGAGATCACAGGATACTCCCAGGATCAGATATTGGGAACCCATGCCAGCAAGGTCTTCGGCGAGGGAGAATGGGCTGCAACGGCGGTTTCACAAGACCGTCTCCCTTTCCGATTTGAAAAGAAGATTACGAATGTCCATGGAGAAGATATTTACCTCGGTTTTACGGTTTCCCAGTTCTTGATCGAAAACAATCGACACGTTGGTTACGTCTACACTTTTCAAGATCTAACGGAAATCAAGGTTCTTGAGAAACAGGTTCAACAAAAGGATCGAATGGCCGCCATGGGCAGTATGGCGGCCAGTATTGCTCACGAAATCCGAAACCCACTTACGGCGATCTCTGGATCCTTCCATGTGCTGAGAACGGAGCTTCTCTTGGATGACGAGCAAAAGCGGCTGGCGGAAAATGTTTCTTTGGAAATCAAGCGGCTCTATCGAATCATCACGGACTTTCTCGTTTACGCCAAGCCCATTCGCTACTCTCCACGAATGATCAATATGAAAGAGCTCACCCAGGATACGATTGACCTGATCAGGAACAGTCCTGAGATTTTGCCCACCCACAAGATTGATTATTGCTTTGATCCAGCGAGCTCTTACTATTGTCTGGCGGATCCGGACCTCATTAAGCAAGTTTATTGGAACCTTTGCGGGAACTCTTTAAAGGCCATGCCAGATGGAGGCCGTCTATCGATTAAGCTAGAGAATACCCATCAGGGTGAAATGAAGATTAGCTTCCGCGACACAGGTATGGGATTTACTAAGGAAGAACAAGAGAAAATCTTTGAACCATTTCAGTCTTCATTTGCGGGTGGGACGGGCTTGGGGCTATCGATTGTCTCCCAGATCATTGAAGCTCATCAAGGCTCGATTCAGGTCATCTCTACCAAAGGACAAGGAACGACTTTTCAAATCGTGTTGCCGGGCAAGGTGCTTGCAGCTTGAGGTGTGAGAGTGTCCAAGCTTCTCATTGCAGAAGACGAAAGATCATTGCGGGAAGTTCTGCAAATGGTGCTTAAGAAAGAGGGTTATGGTGTCTCTATTGCCACTGGTTACCAAGATGCAGTACAGCAGGTCAAGTCCTCTGTGTTTGACTTGATTATCTCTGACATCAAGATGAGCGATGGAAACGGAATTGACCTGTTGAGAGATGTCAAATCGACAAATCCGGAAACTCTAGTCATCATGATGACGGCCTATGCAACCACCGCAAATGCAATACAAGCTCTTAAGATGGGGGCGGTGGACTACATCCTCAAGGACAATGAGAATTTCGTTGAGGAGATCAAGATCGCGGTCTCCAAGTCACTCGAGTTTTCTCGGTTGAGGCAAGAGCACCGGCTTTTGAAGCGCCAGTTCAATCAGCAAAATGGCGTACATAACATTGTGGGTTCAAGCGTTAAGATGAAGGAACTTTTTAATGCAATTGAAACTATCGGAGCAACACAAAGTACGGTTCTGATTACAGGTGAAAGTGGAACAGGAAAAGAATTGGTTGCCAAAGCGATTCACCTCAACGGCGAACGGCGAGATCTCCCCTTTGTCTCCATCAATTGTGGGGCTTTCCCCGAGACTCTTCTGGAGAGTGAGCTCTTTGGTTATATGAAAGGCGCATTCACCGGAGCTGCTATGAATAAGAAGGGATTATTCGAGAGCGCCGACAAGGGGACCCTTTTCCTTGATGAAATTGGAGAGATGAGTCTTTCCATGCAGGTAAAACTCCTCAGGGTTCTGCAGGAAAAAAAAATTCGACGGGTGGGGGGCACCGACGAAATCCCAGTGGATGTCCGCGTCATTGCCGCAACGAATAAGAACCTCCAGAAGCTAATTGCCGGGAACAGGTTTAGAGAGGACCTCTACTATAGAGTTAGCGTTATTCCCTTGGAATTGCCTCCGCTTCGAGACCGAAGAGAGGACATCTCGCTCTTAGCCGAGCACTTCCTTAAGAAATTCAACCTGCAAATGCAGCGTTCCATCTTGCGTGTTAGTCAAGAAGCCATAAATCGCTTGGAGAAATATAACTGGCCAGGGAACGTGAGAGAGTTGGAGAATACGATTGAGCGAGCAGTAGCATTTGAAACGACTGAGGAAATTAAACTCGAACGGATTCCCCCACAAATCAGTTGTCTGAACCCGAGTGAGCATTCAGGGTCAGATAAGATTCCGGAAACTGGCATTGATCTGGAAAGACACCTGGAGGAAATCGAAAAGTCCTATATTCTGGAAGCGTTACAAAAGACCAGTGGCGTTCAAACACGAGCGGCAGAACTTTTGAAAATGTCGTTCCGGTCATTCAGATATTTCGTCAAGAAATACGACATACGCTGAGTTGTTATTATTTGTTGTTGAATTTTTCATTGATAATCCCCTTTGTCAAAATGGCCAAATCCTTGGGGGAAAGACGTGAGTTTTCGAATTCTCTTGGGCAAGGCTGTATAAAATCATAACAGAGAGCCAAGGGAACTATGTTAAGATATACATATCAGGAAGTTGGAATTGGACCAACTCCAGAGTTTGGCATTCGAGTTATGAACCATTGGAGGTAGAAATAGTGAAGAGTTCAGCCAATGCTTTCTCACCTAATGATAGGATCAATCATTCGATTTACGGGTTAGGGACTATCAGTGAGGTAAATGATTTGCACACTGTTATTGAATTCGATGAAAATGGGCGGAGAAAATTTGTAACAAGCATTGTTCGAATGGAGCGCACCGATATTGTGGCGCCAGCACGTCCATCTCGAAAGGGGAGATCCAAAACGGTTAAATCTAAAACAAAGGCAGTAGAAAACTGATTGCCTATTAGGTTGCCCTCGACTCTAAGCTTGACTGCAAAGGCCCTGAAGATTAAGGGCCTTTTTTGTTGCGTCAACGACCCCTCACCCGGTCTTGTGAAGGCTTATCATATCAAGCCTTCACCCCTCTCCCTTAGGAAGAGGGGAAGGTGTGAAAAAATGCGCCGGGTCAGGGGACCCG
>JBGOVH010000134.1:0-6640 GCA_041478005.1 Terriglobia bacterium
AAGCACGACATTCTGGAAACACGAAATATCCACTCAAGATCACATCCTCTTAACCAACCTCAGACTTGTGGGAACTGTCATTTTAACCAGACCAGCGGAAAGAAAGGAGAGGGTTTCGTCAGGGACTTTCTGAAGAGTGTTCATGGAATGGCGATCAGCAGAACTGGGTTGTCCAACAGCGCCACTTGCGTGACGTGTCACGGTTCGCATGAAATCAAAAAAACCACCGACCCCTCCGCCTTGATGTCGAGAAGGCAGGTGCCCAATACCTGCGGGCAATGTCATTCCGGAATCCTTAATGACTACACCGAAGGAGTCCATGGGCAGGATTTCGCGAAAGGCATCCGGGACGTCCCAGTTTGTACGGATTGCCATGGGGAGCACAACATTCTTTCCCCGCAGGATAAGGGATCCAAAGTGTATTCCACCCACATAGCCCTCACCTGCGCAAAATGTCACGACGATGATCAACTCATACAAAAATACAATTTGCCCAGGGGGCGCTTGAGAACCTTCCAGGGCACGTTTCATGGGATTGCTTCCAGCTACGGTGATGCCAAGGTTGCCAATTGTGCCAGCTGCCATGGCTTTCACAGTATTCGTCCGTCCAGCGACCCCAGTTCCGCTATCCATCCGGCCAACTTGCCGCAAACCTGCGGCCAGTGCCACACCGGGGCCGGTGAAAGACTTTCGCGAGTAAAGATCCACGTGCTGGATCCAAAGGCTGCTAATTATGCCGGATATGTAGTGGGCAGGTTTTATTTCTATCTGATTGTCTTTCTGGTTGGGAGTTTCATTGTGTATATCCTGGCCGATCTGAAAGCTCAACTGCTGTCCCGGCCAAGACCGAAAGGAGAAGAATAACCACAAGTGTTATGAAAAGAGAATTCCGTAGCGCAGAGTCGCTTCATGACTCTGCGGTTTTAAATCGTGAGGGTCGCAATTGGACCGGTGCTAAAGCCGGGCAGCCTTTACATCTTAAGGCTGGCATACCGAAAAACTGGGTCAGCGCTAAATTCTTGCTCGCCATCCAATGGTATTGTGTCTCCAGCGCTCCAGGGAACTTATCTAGAGGGGAGAAGACAAGGTCATGGGTCTGGAACTAACCGACAAATCCGAAATATCCTCTTCCCCGTCTGATGACACACCTTTTATCCATGACGATGAAGTCTTCATCCGGATGACATTGGCGGAGCGGCTCCAACATATCTTCTTGATGATCTGTTTCGTTTTGCTGGTTCTGACAGGCCTGCCGCTACTGATTGATCCTTCAGTCTGGCTTCATAAAATATTCTCAATTGAAAACAGCTTTGTCTGGAGGGGCCTGATCCACCGGGCTGCCGGAACAGGACTCATCATATTGTCCGTCTACCATCTTTTCTATGTCAGTTGCACCCAAAGAGGGAGAGAGATCTTTCGGGCCTTAATGCCGGTAACCAATGATATGACGGATGTCTTGAAGGCCTTTGGACATAATTTGGGATTCACCCGCTGGCTCCATTGTAAGGGATATTTCAAAGACTTTTTGGATCGCCATCCTTTCTGGCTATTTCGCGACCCTCCCCAGTTTGGAAGATATAACTTTATTGAAAAACTGGAGTACCTCTCTGTGTGGTGGGGAAACTTCGTCATGATCGTCAGCGGATTTTTTTTGTGGGCAAAGAACCTTTCATTCCGACTTTTTCCAATCTGGGTGTACGACATATTCAAATTGGTCCATAGCTACGAAGCGGTTCTAGCTTTCCTGGCCATTCTCATTTGGCATCTCTATAACGTCCATCTGAGTCCAGAAGTCTTTCCAATGAGCAAGGTATGGATTAACGGGAAGATCACCGGTCGTGAGCTTCGCAGGCAACACCCGCTGGAATATCGGGAAATTCTGGAGAGCAGAATAAAATGGAAGCGCTAACCATGATTTCAGAGGAACCGCTCATGCCACTGCGCGGTGTCACGGCGGATGAAAATAATCGTCCCCCCTTAGACAAGAGGTGGACTTCAGGGGGATCGTCCTTGGAAGTTTCGCAAACCTCCCCCTGACCGCCTGAAAGTGTGAAAGAATTGGGAGCGTCGTAGGGAACGGACGCTGTTCCGTTCCTTGTTGAGTGACGAAACCATTTGAATTCATTGCTCCGTGGCACCGGGGAACGCTACGGCGAGCGTCCCCTATAGCCGATTCAACAATTTTTTCACACCTTCCCTCCTTCAGAGGAGTGAAGCCTTGAGAAGGCTTCTACAGGGGGTCTTTTCTAAGTCTAATACTTTAATCGAACACACCTTCCATGAATCAGATCAAGAAAGAAACCAGCCATGAATCTTTATTCCACAGAGCAAGGAGTGGTCATTCGAATCCTGGAGATCAGCACTTCCCGGAGTCTGCGCCGAAACCTGGCGCAAATGGGGATTCAGATCGGGGACACTGTTCTTGTCCATCGCCGTGTCCCCTTCAAGGGTCCCATCCTCATCGAGCATCGTGGCACAGTCGTCGCTATGGGCCGGAGTCTGGCGGAAAGCATCCGAGTGGAAATCGTGGAATGACAATGGCCTTGGTTGGCCAACCCAATTGCGGCAAAAGCACGCTCTTCAACAGTGTTGCAGGGTATCGATCCATTACAGCTAATTTCCCGGGAGTCACAGTTCATTACACCCGCAGTCGTATTCTTCTCGATGGCTCAATTGCCGAGCTCATTGACTTGCCTGGGATTTACTCATTAACCGCCTCAAGCCCGGCGGAATCCGCAACGAGAGACTTTCTGCTCAATGAAGAAGTCGACGTAGTCATCAACGTCATCGATGCCTCAGTCCTTTCTAGAAGCCTCGAATTGACCTTGCAACTATTGGAGCTGGGTGTCCCGCTGGTGGTGTGCCTGAACATGACAGATGAGGCACACCGCAAAGGGATCCGAATCAACCCTCTGAGGCTTTCAAAAGAACTAGGGGTGCCCATTACTGAGACCATTGCGGCTGAAGGGGTGGGCATCCATGCATTGTTCCAGAGCACTATTGAGCTCAACCGAGACTCTCGTCCATTGCGCGCTGGGCTTTCCTACCATCGGGACACGGAAAGCGTCATTGATGACCTGGCTAGTTTGCTTGAGAATACACTCACAGACCAAAATCAACTGCCAGCTAGGCTTGTCGCCATTAAGGTGTTGGAAGGAGACGAATGTTGCCTCAGTCGTTCTCCTGTGCACCTCCGCCAACAGATTGAAGACGCGCGATTGCGGCTGGCTGAGAATCGCGGGAAACCTGCCGATGAGGTTATTGAATCGGAGCGTCACGCCTTATCGATGCAATTGTTTGAATCGGTCGCTGAGATCAGCAAACCTCCCCATGACATCAGGGAGCGCATCGACGCCTGGCTCACCCACAAGGTCTGGGGGTACGTCATCATGCTTACCTTACTGGCCGGATTCTTTAGCCTGGTTTATGGAGTGGGCACATTTCTTGAACCGCAGATCCTGAGTCTTTTTGAGGGAGGCATTGCGTCCATTGGGAAGACACTGGACCCAAACGGGCTGGGGTTCGTGGCTGTTAAAGGCATTCTCCAGGGGCTGGCGGGTGGCATCGCTATTGTATTGCCTTATCTGCTTCCGTTCTTGCTGGGAATGGCAATTCTAGAAGATGTCGGGTATCTGCCTCGAGTCGCATTTCTGATGGATGCTTTCATGCACCGCATGGGACTTCATGGCATAGCCATTGTGCCCGCAATCCTCGGCTACGGCTGTAACGTTCCCGCTGTTATGGCTACCCGAATTTTGACATCCCCCCGCGACCGCTTTATCGCCTCGGTTATCGCCACCCTCATTCCTTGCTCTGCCCGCATGACCGTCATCTTCGGGCTGGTTGCTTTCTATATCGGTCCGCTCTGGGCCCTCATGATTTACGCACTCAATATTTTGGTCATTGCCTTTTCCGGCAAGATCCTCTCCTCGATCATGCCGGAAAGCTCACCGGGAATGATTCTCGAAGTGCCTCCCTATCACCTGCCCAAACTGGAAATCATCTTCCGCAAAACCTGGCTTCGTCTCCGAGAGTTCATTGTGGTGGCCTGGCCACTGTTGATTGCCGGTAGTCTCTTGCTCAGTATGGGGACTTACTACCGGTGGGACGCTGCCATCAACCGGCTATTGACTCCGCTAATCTCTCTGCTGGGGTTGCCGGAGGTCGTGGGAACCACATTGATCTTCGGTGTGCTCCGCAAAGAGCTGTCTATGATTATGCTTTTCCAGGCCTTGGGGACCAGCCATGTCATTTCAGTGATGTCGATGTCTCAAATTGTCGTATTCACACTGTTTGTCACGTTTTACATTCCCTGTGTAGCGACAATGGCGGCCTTGTTCAGGGAGGTAGGTTGGAAATTGGCGTTATCGGTGGCTGCCTACAGCCTGGCTGCGGCCACTGTGATTGGGCTGATTGGGCGGTGGGTTCTTCTTGCAATGGGGGTCAGTTGAAAAGAAGGGGAAAAGGGAAGGAGATGAGCACCCCTTTGGGGAGGGAATCCATTTTCCATTTGTCATTGACCATTTGTTATTTTCCATTTCTTGGGGGATAAGGGGCACAATTTAATCAAATGCAGAATAAGAAATGAGCAATGGTAACGGTCAATGGCAAATGCTCTTCTTGACCCTTTCGCCTTTTTCCCTCTTCGCCTTTTCCCCCTGGCCCTTATTGGCCGTTCATCGCTCGGATAAGATCGCTCCGTGAAATCATCCCCAGCAGCCGATTTTTTCCATCCACCACGGGGAAACTCTTATTCTTCATCTCCACCATCATCTGCAGCACGCGAGTTAGCGGCGTGTCGGGATGGACGGTGCAGATCTCCCGCGTCATGATCTCTTCCACGGTCCGTTTCATCAATTCGTCATAATGAGGGAAAACTGAGCCGGGAGTGAAGATGAAGCTCTTGAGGAAATCAAACTTGGTCACAATTCCAATCAAGTGGTGTCCCTTTACAACGGGCAAGCCATTAAAATCGTGGGTCTCGAATAGGTGTTCTAATTCGCGCAAGGTCATCTGCGGTCCAATCGTCAACACATCCTTGGTCATGGCAGATTTCGTCTGCAGCAGAATGAACTTCCGCAGGCGATTTTGCCTGTCAGGTATGGGGTTCTGACCCCTTTCTTTGGAAGATAATGGACTCGGTGGGTTTTGATTCCCATGTAGCAAACTTGCGGCCTGACGATTCATCAACGTCACCTCCAATTCAAAGCCGATGGTTTCTTCCACACTTCGGTCTCCACCCCTATGATTAGCAAGTTTGAACCCAAATTGATGGGAACCTGAAATTGGAAAATCACTCCAGCTGGTGTTTTTTGACTTTATAGCGAAGAGTATCGCGGCTGATTCTGAGCAGTTTGGAGGCTTTAGTCTTGTTGCCATTGGCGTATTGGAGGGCCTGTTGGATGAGCTCTTTCTCAATGTCTTCCAGCCCCGCGCCTTCAGTTGGAAGTTTCACAAGATGATCCCCCATAATGCGAGGGAGTGGAGTCGCAGAGCTGGGATCGGCAATGCGAATGGGCAGATGCTGCACATCAATGATGTCCTGGTCGACCAAGATCATGGCCCGCTCGATGGCATTTTTCAATTCCCGGACGTTCCCGGGCCAGGAATAATTCGTCATCAGTTTCATGCCCTCGGGTGTAATGCCCTTTACATTCTTGCGGAACTGGATGTTGTCTCGTTGAATAAAATACGTCACCAGGGCAGGGATATCCTCCCTGCGCTCACGCAAAGGAGGGATCTGGATTGGCACTACTGCCAGACGATAGTAGAGGTCATCCCGGAATCTCCCCTCTTTCACATAAGACTCCAAATTTCGGTTGGTGGACGCGATTACTTGAACATTTACGGTGATGTCTTTCACGCCGCCGACTCGTCGAAAGGTCTGATCCTCAAGAACCCGGAGAAACTTGGACTGCATGTTGATATGCATCTCGCTGATTTCATCCAAAAACACCGTCCCGCCATCGGCGATTTCAAAAATCCCTTTTTTCATGTTCTTGGCGTCGGTAAAGGCGCCCCTTTCGTGTCCGAATAGTTCTGTTTCAATCAGCGTCTCGGGGATGGCGGCACAATTCAACGCAAAGAATGGGTGATCGCGTCGAAGGCCTTCGTAGTGGAGAGCTCGGCTGACCAGGTCTTTCCCAGTTCCGCTTTCTCCTTGAACCAGAAGCGTTGTGGCACCCGCTTGGGCAAGGCGCTTGACCATTTCGAGCACTTCCCGGATAGCCCTGGATTTGCCCACGATGTTTTCGATCCCGAAGCGATTCTTGTTGGAGCTGGAGGTCTGGGCAACCTGAGTCTTAAGCCGGCTGGTTTCCAGGGCGTTGCGGATGACATTTTCCAGCTTTTCAAAGTTAATGGGTTTTTCAATGAAATCGTAGGCGCCGAGTTTCAGCGCCTGTACCGCGACATCTACTACTCCGAAGGCTGTGATCATGACCACAGGGAGACTAGCGTGAGCCTCTTTGATCTTTCTTAGAAGATCAATCCCACTCCCGTCAGGAAGCTTGACATCAAGAGTCACCAGGTCGGGAGTGTCCTGGTTCAACTTCTTAAAGGCTTCTTGCAGGTCTACGGCCTCGGTGACCTGGTAGTTCCAAGCCTCAAGCCTTTGCCTCATCGACCATCGGATCAACTT
>JBGOVH010000573.1:0-2769 GCA_041478005.1 Terriglobia bacterium
GGCTCTTCTCTGCAAAAAGCGTGCGCAGGTGCGTCCGCTCCACGCGCGTTTTCGGATGTGGATCCGAAAACCGGGCTGGTTCAGGGTTGACCCGATTCAATTTTTCCACAGCTCCAGGGAAGGTGTGAAAAAAATGTAGCAACGACTTCAGTCGTTCCAGACTCGAGATGAAAAGAAACGACTAAAGTCGTCACTACAACCCTTCTGCACGCCCACTGATTAATTTTTCCACAGCTCCAGGCGGCTGGGAGGTGAGGGGTTTTTGTCGCTCAATTATGCGATCCTAAATAAATAAAGAAAATCAAACATCACAGATACGGAAGGCCTGAGCTAGCGAGGTCATGGGATCGCGTTTGGGAATGAATTCCTGAGCGATGTAACCTGTAAAACCTTTTTCAAGAAGTGCCTTGCAGATGGCCGTATAGTTGAGCTCCTGAGTTTGGTCGATCTCGTTGCGGCCTGGATTCCCGCCCGTATGGAAGTGAGCAATGTAATCCCAGTTTTCTTTGATCGTCCGGATCACATCCCCTTCCATGATTTGCATGTGGTAGATGTCATACAAAAGTTTAAATCTGGGTGATCCTACTTTCTTGACCAGTTTCACCCCCCAGGTTGTGTGATCGCACATGTAATCCTTATGATCCACTTTGCTGTTCAATAACTCCATGCAAACAGTAACATTTTTTTTCTCCGCGAGTCCGACCACCTGTTTGACGCCTATGACACAATTTTCCAATCCTTCTTCATCTGACATGCCCTGGCGGTTGCCGGAAAAACAAATGACATTTGGAATGCCGGCATCTGCAGCCAGTTCGATGTGCCTTTTCAAATTGGGAACCCAAGTGACATGGTTCTCAGTCCGATTCAAGCCGACCTCAATAGATCCAGCTCCGGACCCCATAGCACACGTCAATCCGAATTTCTTCACTGTCGCCCATTCCTCTGGTACCAGCAACTCCACAGACTTAAGACCAATCTTCACTCCTTCTCTCGCCAGCTCTTCCACTGTCATGTTCCGGTAGCACCATTTGCAAACGGACTGTTTCAGATTGCCATTACCCCTTGCGGGAGTAAGGCCTTCCAAAGAGATGTTGGATTGCGGGGCTAACAAACTTCCTGCCACCCCGGCCCCAATGGTTTGTAATACACCGCGACGGTTCACAATTCTTTGATTTTTGTTCATTTCCTTTCCTTTCTATTGGAGCCTACAGCAACCCCTAGAGTCTATTTGAAACGAATGCTTTTGGGCGGGATTTGACCACAGGCCATGGTGTCGGTCATGCCGGAGGAGACTTGACCGCAAGCTGTGTCGGTAGCGGTGCGCTGTGCCTCCTCTCGAGTGGTTCCAGCCGCCGTGGCACAAGCAGTCTGACCGTGAAATTCCACACAGACCTCACATCGAAACTGATTCAGCCCCAGAGAAGAATATACGACGTAACCCAGAAAGAGCATGAACCCGAGAATGATCGCAATCTTCTTCGTTTTATCCATGATAACGAGATTATACTCCACTTGTGAAACTGTCTCGACATTTTCTGTTAGTATGTCCATCCGATACTTTTGAGTCTTGACGTTCATTTCACTTTCTCAATTTCACCCAAATGGCTCGAGTGCTGTCTTCTACAATTATTCTGACTTCTTGCTTCATGCTCACTCACTGCAGCACAAGTTCTCACAGACCCCCAGAATCCCTAGCTTCGCCCATTACCTATTCCTCAATCGAAGGCGGAGAGATCTGGTTTCGGCATTCCCAGATTCAGTTGCGCTTTGATAGCGAGATGTACTGCAGGATCTTCTTTCGAAAAGACCACCGCCTGCTTTCTATGAATGATATTCCCCCCGACCCCAGAAAGGCAAAACCCACTCATTTTATTGAGGTCAACGGAGAGGAAATCAGAGATTTTAATGTCGACTATCGAAACTTTGGAGTCTCAGACATAAGGACTCAGTTTGGAGTTGGCAAGAAAATGCAGCTGGTTGGTTATGCCAAGACTTCGAACGGCATCTTGATTGAAAAGAAGTTAACTGTGGAACTTTACCAAGACTATCCGGATACTGCCATACTGGCTGCTTCCTACCTTAATGCGAGCAAGGCTTCTCCAATCCTACTCACAAGAACATTTGCCAGTTTCTTCAGGCTCGACGCAGCTCGAACAAAACCAGGCGTCCCTCCATTTTCATTCTGGATTCGTTGCGGGGACAAAGCTGCCGGGGACGGAGGGGTGCCCAAATTGATTCATTCGAACTATTCAAAAAAGGCAATCTTTGAAAATAAACCGATTAACTCTAGTTCGAGCTTGCCGATAGTAGATTTTTGGAACCAGGCAATGGGCATGGGAATAGGCAACATTTCAAACCCGCTCCAGGCTAACATCCTGACTGTCTCGGTGGCTCCTGACCAAAGGGTTGAAACAACCTATGTGTCCGCAACTTCGCTGCAGTTAGACTCTAACCAGTCATTGCCTACTGACAGGATCTTTGTGATGGTCCATCCCGGAAACGATCGAGGTACTGATGACCCGTGGGAGACTTTTTTGCGGCGTTATCAACAATTGAAGGTGGGACAGAGATAAGAGGAGCCATTCATGCGCCCTGAGGGCGCATCACAGAGGGATGAAAATGCAGTGACCCCCCTTGGTAAGAGGGCAAGCTTAACAAGGGGGACTTACAGGGGGTCTTTTTCTGAATTTACTCTCATTCTCACGGGAGCCATCCATGCCGCCGGTAGCGGCACCACCAAGGATGAAAATTGTGTTATTCCCCCTTAAC
>JBGOVH010000125.1:0-6892 GCA_041478005.1 Terriglobia bacterium
ATGCCGCTGGTGAAGTCGCGTGTACCGGGGTTCACGGCGCCAATCGTCTTGCCAGCAACTCACTCTTGGAAGGATTGGTTTATGGAGCCCGAGTGGGGCAGGCGGCGGCATCAGACTTGCACGGGGAGGTTCCCAAAAGCTTATATAATTCAGCGAGTAACTGGGTAGATTGTTCCGATGAGATTCATCGAATTAAGGAGATCAGGACCTCGGTTCAGCGCTTGATGTGGGAGAAAGTTGGAATCTTGCGTAACGGAAGAGACCTACAGGAGGCATTGCGTCATTTGATGCACCTGGGCTCCCACTATAAGTCTGATTGCTCTGACAGGTCTGCTTGTGAGCTGGTGAATCTGCTGACAGTTGCGGAGCTTATCGTTGTTTCTGCGATGGCCCGTGAAGAGAGTAGAGGCGCTCATTACCGCTCTGATCATCCCTGCAGAAACGACCTCAAGTTTAGCAAGCATTCAGTCATTTCCCGAGCCTCGCTCGGGGATTTTGTGGATTTCGCTTTGCCGAAGGCGGCCGAATCGCTTAAGGCTACCTGAGACGAAACTCGCATTAAATCTTGTAACGCACCCCCAGGCTCTGAAGCTGTGAAAAAACACATGACAGGGGAAAAGCTGATATTTAAATCTTCATCGCAATGCGTTGAGGGTTTTCTGTAAAGCCTCCATAAAGAAATATTCCCCCCACATGACCGATTCATCAACCCCCAATTTCTTATTGTAGTGATAAACCCCGTGCAACAAGATGCCTTCTTGGTCTGATTTCCCCTGAGCCAGGAACTCTTGCGAGGTCAGGCTCCGCATAATCTCAAAGGCAGTGTCACGATAAAGGTGCGCCTTTTCATTTGATGGCGCCAAACTCGAAAGGTTCCACAACCCAGATGCGGCAATGGCTGCGGCTGAACTATCCCAAAGCTGGGAGGGGCCCTCCGGAACCTGGAAATCCCAGTAAGCGACTTTGTTGGCCGGAACATTGCGAAGGTAATATTCTGCGCATTTTTCTGCGGTCGCAAGGTAAGAAGGATCGCGAGTAAACTGGAAAGCAGTTCCAAAACCGTAAAGGGCCCAGCATAAACCGCGTGACCAGCAAGAGTCGGAACGGTAACCCTGGTGTGTGCTCTTCCTTAAGAATTGTCCCGTTTCAGTGTCGAAAATTCCTTCATGGACAGTGCTTCCATCCTCACTCGTCAGGAATGTTTGAGTCGTTCGACAATGCCGGTTGGCAATCTCATAAAGCCTCGAGTCCTGAGTCTTCTCAGCGGCCCAGAATATGATTCCCACGTTCATCATGATGTCGATAAAGAGCGATTCCGGCGCTACAAAAGAGCAAAGGTATTGTCCCTTTTGCCTGAAACGCAAGGCCATGGTCTGCCCGGCCTGGATCAGAACTTCTTTCAAATCAGGATCGTGATTCAATTGGTACCAACGACCATATGAGGACATGAAAACGAAACCTAAATCATGGACATTGCGATCAAACTTTCGATGCTCTAATAGTTGACTGTAGTGCTCAGCCATTTCCCGCCAGTAATGATCCTGGTTGACCTCTCGCAGAATCCACATCATCCCGGGCAAGAAACCTTCACACCAATTCGTCCAGGCTTCGCCAGAGTGCTTCCAGCGCCCCTTTACGGTATAGGTTGGAAAAAAGTCGGGATACTGCGTGATGAGACTCCTAACCTGGTGCTCTGCGAACTCCGCTGCATTTTCCAGCTGAGGCAAAAGGTCTTGAAAGTTGGATGTCGGTGATGCCACGGGCGTCCTTTCAGCGATGGGTATTGTGGTCACGGCGTTTTTGCTTTCCTATGCGCCGATGGGCCGGATGTCCCTCACCACGTCGGTGTTAAGTCAAGACATCGAAAGAACAGCCAAAGGACAGACGAAGATAAGGAATAGCTAGTAGTAATAGTAGTAATAGAGGATTCTCTCGCGAAGGCGCAAAGGACGCCAAGGATGGACGAGAACCAAAAGGTTGTTGTGAACGCCTTATTGCGGTTAAGAATTGGCCTGGTGTTCCCATTGCAGAAATCTTTCTAATTCTTTTCGAATAGAATTGACAACGAAACCCAAAACAACCGCGTCGTCGATATAACCGACCCCAGGAATAAAATCAGGGACCATATCCAATGGGTTAAGGAAGTAAATCACAGTGGCCAGCGACAGGACAATTGTTTTCCATGGGATCGACCTGTAGTCACCTTTCGACCAGGCTTTGAGCATACGGCAAATAGACATGAGATCTGCCCAGATACTTTGGAGCTTGCTTCTATGCTTATACGCCTTAGTTAACACTTCAGCGAGCAGTTGACTCGTTTTCTTTTCATCATGGGCATAGGCCTGCGCCTGCATTTTGGCCTGCCGAAACTTGCGAGAATCTTCAAAGGACATTGCTTCTTTCTCCTATCTTCTCCGTCTTGGAGGCCGAACTCCGTGAGGCCGCGCAAAGCTCAGCCCTCCATATTGTCAAGCGGCGGCACCGCCGGAGCGGGATGAGCAGCTCATCGGTAATGCTGTGAGAAGTCCTGTGGAGCAAAGTATCCCTCTGGGCTTTCAACAATCAATTCCCTGGAGGCCAACGGTGATGTCTGTGAAATGTTGACTCTCAGATGTCGAAAACTTCCGTCTCTATTCTTGTTCGAGGGAACATAGCCTAATGCATATTGTCTGCGGACTTTTCCCAGGGCATATCGAAGATTCTTGCGAAGATCCGACTCAGGAGCATAAAGGAGAAGACTCCCACCAGTTTCCTTTGTCCATTGACTTAGCGAAAGAGCGCCTCGATAAAGCTTTGAAGTCAAGCCCAGGCCGACGCCAAGCATCGTGGCTCCGCAATTCTTCAAATGATCGACGGCTCTCTGGCGTTCCCCGCGGTTGCCGTTCCCATCTGAAATGAGCAGTATCACTCTGGGCTTTTCTGGTTGGCTCAATTCAAATTTTCGGGCTGCAAAATAGATAGAGTCATTAATATTGGTAGCACCTGAGAATGTGCTCCGGACCCTTTCCAAAGCAGAACGGATCTTTGCCCTATCTTGGGTGAATTCTTGTAGCAAATTGGGCAGATTAGAGAAAGCAATGACAGCCGCCTCATCCCCCTGATCCAAGAGGTCCGAAAGAACCCGCGTTGTGGTTTCCACCTCTCTTGAAATGGGACTGATGCTCTCACTGACATCAACCAGAACAATCATGGATAATGGCATAGGCTCACTATCGAAAAAGGTGATCTCTTGAGGAACTTCATCTTCATAGAGTGTCAGATCCTCTTTCCTGAGGTTTTCAACATGATGCCTGCGAGCATCTTTGACCTGTATGTTTATTGTAACTAAGTTGACGTCTACTCTTATGTTTTGATTGGAAAGGATGTCTTGGGGTTCGGACTGTGCTGAGAGGGCCGAAACGAACCACAAAAAAATGAATAGCGTCTCAATTGTCCTTAAAACCAAGGTATGCCTGGGTCTTCTTGGGCACATGGCCGTTCACCCTTCCACATCAATAAATTTTCACTGGAAAAAGCTTAAATGATTTCAAAACAGCTGACAAGTCTCATCGATCTTGAATTGTAATGCGTTAGTTACGAGGGGAATCGACTTGGTATGGGTAGCCACGATTGACGCGCTTTCTGCGTCTATCGTGGGCTTTCCCTCGCAGGGTACCTCTGTCCACGACAAACGCAACCACCGCGTTTGTCGTGGCTACCAAAGATTCCTATAACTGGGGCATTACTTTGAATTGAAGTTCTCTAAATTTATTTAGAAATTGGTTCGAAGTCACTATACTGGCCGGTGCAACTACAGGGCACGGGCTCTGTCATCTGAATTTGCCGTCTGCAACAGCCGTGTCCAAGTCTTCAGATCGAAAGGGTATCTATGAAACACAAGATTACTCTGATTCCTGGGGATGGAATTGGTCCCGAAGTGACAGAGGCAACTCTGCAAGTGATCGAGGCAGCCGGTATTGAAGTGGAATGGGAGACTCACAATGCAGGTGCAGATTCCTTCCAGAAGACCGGTCAATATCTGCCCGATGAGCTAATGGATTCCATCCGCCGCAATCATGTTGCGATCAAAGGTCCCATTGCTACGCCAATCGGGCATGGATTCGCCAGTATCAATGTGGCTTTACGAAAAGCCTTGAATCTCTACGCCAACTTTAGACCGATCAAAAATCTCCCCGGCGTCAAGACACGTTACGATGATGTTGACATCATCGTCGTACGCGAGAGCACGGAGGACCTGTATTCGGGTCTGGAACACGTGGTGGTTCCGGGAGTTGTGGAAAGTCTAAAGATCATAACAGCCGAAGCCTCAACACGGATCGCCCGCTTCGCCTTTGATTATGCGCGGCGCAAGAATCGCAAGAAAGTGGCGGCTATCCACAAAGCCAATATCATGAAGCTGAGCGACGGTCTCTTTCTGGAATGTGTCAGGGAAGTGGCTCGGCTTTATCCTGAGGTTGGGTATGAGGAACTCATTGTAGACAATGCTTGCATGCAGATGGTCCTGGATCCGCAACAATTTGACGTCATGCTTCTAGAGAACCTTTATGGAGATATTGTCAGCGACCTGGGAGCCGGTCTGGTAGGCGGTTTGGGCTTGGTGCCGGGTGCAAACCTGGGGGAAGAGTGCGCAGTCTTCGAGCCCGCGCATGGCAGTGCTCCGAAGATTGCGGGCAGAAACATGGCTAACCCAACTGCAATGATGCTTTCCTCAGTTCTGATGTTTCAGCACCTGGGCGAATCTGAGAAAGCCACTCGAATTGCTTCTGCGGTTGAAACGGTTTACAGCCAGGGTAAAGTGAGAACCCCGGATTTGGGCGGCTCCTCCACCACGACCCAGTTTGCTGAAGCTGTGATGCAACATTTGGTCAACTGAATGACAGCAAGATTCGAGTGATAGAGTTCCCCTGATTCACTAAAGAGCCAGTTCACTTGTCTAAGGAGGATTCATGAGCCGGAGCTTCAAATGTCTTGCTTGGATACTGCTGGCCGCTGGGTCACTCACGGCCGAAACGCTCAAAGCGAAAGGCAAGATCTTTCCCTACCCAATTCAGCAGTCAGTTCTCCTGAATGGATTAAAGGTTATTTCCGTGCCGTTTGACAGTCCGGGAATTGTGGCTTATTACACCGTCGTCAGGACCGGTTCAAGAAACGAAGTGGAGCCGGGCCTCTCCGGGTTTGCTCATTTTTTTGAACACATGATGTTTCGAGGTACTAAAAGATACAGCAAGGAAGCTTATGCCGAAGCACTCAAGTCTATTGGGGCGGATCACAATGCCTTTACCAGTGATGATGAAACGGTTTACCACGTGCTGGCCAGCGCGAACGCGTTGGAAACCATTATGGACCTCGAATCAGACCGTTTTCTCAGTTTGAAGTATTCAGTGGAGGACTTTAAGACCGAAGCTGGGGCGATCCTGGGAGAGTACAACAAGAACTATTCCAGTCCCTTTCTGACAATTTTTGAGAAGTTACATGAAGCTGCCTTCGAGGTGCACACTTACAAACACACCACCATGGGTTATTTGAAGGATATTATGGACATGCCCAACCAGTACGAATATAGCCTTAAATTCTTCGACCGCTGGTACCGGCCAGAGAATTGTGCGCTCGTAGTCGTCGGGGATGTTCAGCATGAAAAACTGCTCGCTCTAGCCAGGAACTATTATGGCCCATGGAAACGTGGTTCTTTCACTCTGCATGTTCCATCTGAGCCACCACAGACCAGAGAGAAATTTGTCTCTATTCCATGGAAGACTCAGACTCTGCCAATTTTGACCATCGGTTATCATGGCCCAGCTTTTACAGATTCCAAGATCGATGCAGCAGCCGTGGATCTGCTCTCTCAGGTCGTTTTCTCGCCAACCTCCGATCTCTATCGCAGGCTGGTGATCCAGGATCAATGGGTGGAATTTGTTCAAGGAGGCCAGCAAGACTCGCGTGATCCAGGGTTGTTCATCATCCTGACTAAAATTAAAGACTCAAAGAATATTCCGAAAGTTAGGGACGCTATTTATGCTGAAATCGAGAACGCCAGAATGAAACCAATTTCTTCCAGCCGGCTTGCAGAAATCAAATCCTTCTTCAAATACAATTTCGCCATGAGTCTGGATAACGCAGACACCATCGCTAGAATTCTTTCACACTATGTCCAACTTACCGGTGATCCTGAGTCAATGAACCGAGTTTATGCGTTGTATGACCAGGTCACTCCCGAAGATATCCAGAGAGCCGCAAAACAATATTTCGATCCAAATAATCGCACCGTGGTTCAGCTCACACAGGAGGAGGCCCAACAATGAAAGAGTCTTTTGAGACCATGCATCGCAAAGCTTGGGAGCCCGGTGCAGCCCGCGATCGAAATCGATTACAACACTTATGGATGCTTATTCTAATGCTATTTTCAGCTCCACTGGCTGAGGCCAAAGTCCCTGTCAAATTCACTGAAATCTATGCGGCCAACTCTCCACTCATCACTTTCCGGATCATACTCCGCTCTGGTTCCATCAACGATCCTAAAGGAAAAGAAGGCCTCAACCTTCTAACGGCTTCCATGCTGGCTCAAGGTGGGACTAAAACTCTTAAATATGAAGAGGTGGTAGCAAAACTTTATCCATGGGCCGCCGAGATTAGCGTTTCGCCGGAAAAAGAAATGACGACCTTTGTCGGTAAGGTTCACCGCGATCATCTGGACTCATTTTATGCCCTTCTATCCGGACTTTTGCTTTCACCCCGATTTGACCCGGAGGACTTCAGCCGAAACCGCGACCTGGCCATTAATTCTCTCGAAAAAAATCTTCGCGGGACCGATGATGAGAACCTTGGCAAAGAAGCCCTGGGAATTTCCTTGTTTGCCCATCACCCGTATGGCACGGCGGACGCCACTGTGCAGGGC
>JBGOVH010000245.1:0-5005 GCA_041478005.1 Terriglobia bacterium
AAAATGGTATCGAGATGGGACTCCAGAATGGACCGCACGATTCGACCGCCCCTACTCTATTTCATTTCCGGAGGATGCGGACTTTCGCCAGGTTGGAGCCAAAATCCTCCGAGACATGAGTCTTGAGGGGGCTTTTGGCACTTACCGCCCCGACAAGAATCGTCTTATCATCTACTTGTTCAATTTCTGGTCAGCGACTCAGCTGACCTATTTTGTAGATCAGCACCGTTTGCTTGCCGAGGATGCGCGTTTCAGATGGGATCATTTTTTGACCGGGATGCACGGGCGAGGCGGCTTTGAGCAGCCCTCGTTTCTGGACAATGCGTGGGCTGTGGTGGTAGATCTCGTTTGTGCTGGAATCCTCCTCTGGATTGCCACTGGGATCACGATGTGGTGGAAAATCCCTCAAACCCGGTTCTGGGGCGCTTTGGCTCTCGGGGGTGGGGTGATTGGCTTCCTGATTTTTCTGGCTGAGTTATAAGATAAAGAGTGCCGGAGCTTGGTCAACAATAATGGAGTGCTATGAAAAATTTAGCCAACGCCGGGGAAACTATTTTGCAGCTAGTATAACGAAATGGCGCCCATGATAAAATCGCACCCCGTCAGCTCCTTTGACCATCATCAGGGGGCGTGGATTGCGCAGTTCGCTGTCTTTCACGGCGGCCACTGACTTAGCCTGGTTACCACTCAGATCATACAGAATTAGCTTGCCATCCTTGCTGAACCCAAATCCGTAGGCTCCACTCGCTACCTCTGAGCCTCCAACCGTGATCTTGGAGTCCGTTATGAAAAACCCCTCGTATTTGGCCTGCACATCCGAAGAGTAACCTGTTGTGTCAACCAGGGCGGCAATGACATAACGTTTCTCGCCGAAACGAACGGCTCCCGCGTTTCGCATCTGGGTTGGACCACTCCGCCCCTGAAAGTAGAACCCCGCTGGCACGACACGATTTAGATCGTCGCTGCCCAGGACCGTAGCTTCCTGTGCGATCGCCCTATGGGGGGCAACAAGAAAGAGTGCAAGAATGAAGATAGTTAAAGACAAGTGTTTGACTTTTTTCATTGATCCTCCAGAAAGATTTTAGATTCATAAGACTTTCAGAAAGCGGGCAAAATCGAGTCTACACATAATGATCACTCCGGGGAATGAAAAAATGGGACCATGCGTAATGGCTCAGTTACGGGGGAATCAAATTGGCACGGGTAGCCACGATTGACGCGCTTTCTGCGGCTATCGTGGGCTTTCCCTCGCCGGTCCCCCTCTCCACGACAAACACAACCCGCGCGTTTGTCGTGCCTACTAAAGATTCCCCACGTAGCTGAGGCATTACGAACATGCATTTACGTTCTTTACGTTTTCCTCTCGTTGACCGACCCAATTAAATAAGTCTAGAATAAGCTGCCTTTGTGCCATAGCAGTAATTTGTATTAACCCTTCAATGAAATGTTTCCTGCTGATGGGCTGCCAGAGCTGGAACCGAACGGCCGCCTATCAAAGATCAACGGTATTCACAGCGAAGCTTCGAAAGGCAGCCTACTTTTGTTCGATGCTCGCTCTTGCCGGTGGTGGCTTCGCCTTCAGTGAAGATAATTCCATGACTCAGGTCGTTTGGGATTTGAATAATCTCGATCAAATAGGTGGCCATAGGATACACCTTATAGGAGATCCAAAGGTCATTGACTCCCCTCAAGGCAAGGCCATTAAATTTGATGGAAAGCAGGACGGGCTCCTTCTGAACGCGCATCCCTTGGCGGGTTTTAATCAATTTACCCTGGAGGTTGTTTTTCGTCCGGATGCCAATGGGTTGAAAGAACAAAGATTCTTTCATCTCCAGGAAGCCGGCAGCGAGGACCGTCTTCTCATCGAGACCCGGCTCACCCATGACAACCGTTGGTTCCTCGATACCTATATCAGGTCAGGCAAGACAGACCAAACCCTCTATGCAGACAACTTCATTCATCCTGTCGGGCAATGGTTTCAGGCTGCATTGGTCTATGATGGCAGAGAAATGAGCCACTATGTGAATGGCGTCAAGGAATTGTCGAGTCCAATTAGTTTTACGCCTGCTCGTCAAGGCCAGACTTCCATCGGGGTGCGTCTCAACAGAGTATATTGGTTCAAAGGGGCAATTAGGAAAGCGCGCTTCACCTCACGAGCTTTGGCGCCGGAAGAATTTCTCCAACCATAAAGAATTTTGAAGCCAATAAAATACCCCAATCAAGCGGAGGTTGGTATGCCAGGTAACAAAGATTCACGCCGCGATTTTCTTCAGACAACA
Organism: Terriglobia bacterium; assembly: GCA_041478005.1. GTDB lineage: Bacteria > Acidobacteriota > Terriglobia > Versatilivoradales > Versatilivoraceae > JBGOVH01. The sequence continues at coordinate 2,280 of JBGOVH010000245.1, forward strand.
CTGGGATCTGCGATTGGGTTGACGTTCAGGCCACATACTGCCGTTGCCCAGTCAACTCTTAAGCTGCCTTATCGTTTTATCATTGATTCACACCAGCATTACGAGGAAAAGCCTGATTACATCGATCGTCTGGTTAAAGCCTATCGTCCTCGCAATGCCATGGCGTGTGTTCTAACACCGATGGCGGGCTTTGAAGGGGTCAGAAAGGCAGCCGCGGATCACCCGGATGTCGTTATTCCGTACGGGGAAATTAGCGTAGACACGGCTGGTGCCTTGGAGGAAATCGCAAAATTTGCTGGTGCTGGTTTCAAGGGAATCAAGATGCACACTCCGCGCCACAACTGGGATGATCCCCAGTATTTCCCACTTTATGCCCGAATGCAGGAACTCAAGCTGGTTGCGCTGTTTCATACTGGCATTGCTTTTCACACAGACACTCCTCAATTCACCTCGATGGCGCGGATGCGTCCAGCATATCTTGACACCTTAAGCCGGGCTTTCCCTGACCTCATTATTCAGGGAGCCCACCTTGGTAATCCCTGGTATGAAGAAGCGGCCGAAGCAGCGCGCTGGGGACCGAAACTTTACTTTGACTTGACCGGATCCTCTTTGCTGAAGAAAGAAAAAAACCTGGCTGTTTTCAAAGAGTATCTCTGGTGGGAAGGACCCACACAACACAGTTCTCCGCATGCGGTTTATGCTTTTGAAAAACTTGTGTTCGGCACCGACGAACCGCCAGAACAGATTGACAATATGCTGGGCCGCTATGAGGCGATGCTCAATGCCTGTGGCGTGCCCGAAGCCAGCCGCAAGAAGATCTTTGGCGAGACGATGGCGAGAATTCTTGGAATGAAGGTTAGGACCGCTTCCTGACATTTTCATAACATTGGTCAGACAGCGGGTCAGAGCGGACGCCGTTCCGGTTGATGACCCGCTACGGCAAACGTTCCCTACGAACCTTTTCCAAGTTCTTGCTCGTACTTTTGCTCGTGCTTCTCTTGAACCGTTGAATCAAAGCACGAGCATGAGTACGAGCAAGAGCACGAGAATGAGGTGGTACAAAATTCTATTTTAGAGGAGGTTTTACGGAAATGTGTTCATACACTCGTTTCACGATGAGGCTCTTGGGCGTTTTGACTTTCGGCTTTTGTGTTCTCAGGGGTTCAAGCATCGCACAAAATCCGGTGCGTGGGGATGCTAAAGCGATGGAACTGGCTGAAAAGCTTCTCGTGTCTATGGGAGGAAAGGAGAACTGGGAAAAGGCCCGCTATTTCCGTTTTGACTTTGTGGTGGAAGAAAAGGGCAAGACCGTTGCCAATTTCAAGCATCTTTGGGATCGCTATACGGGACGCTATCGCGTGGAGGGCGTCACTGAAAAGGGGGAAAAATATGTGATCCTGTTTAAGGATATTAATTCCAATCAAGGGGATGCTTTTGTCAATGGCAAACCGGCTCAGGGTGATGAGAAGAAGAAGTTCATGGATGTCGGATATGAACGATTTATCAACGATAGTTACTGGATCTTGATGCCTTATAAATGGAAAGATCCCGGGGTCACCTTGAAATACGAAGGAACGTCGAAAGGAGCAGAGGGCAAGGTTTGGGACAAAGTCCTTTTGACGTTTGATAATGTGGGACTGACCCCCAAAGACAAGTATTGGGGGTATGTGAATCAAGCCACGGGCTTGATGGATAAGTGGGAATTCATTCTCAAGGGCGGGAAAGGCCCTGCGACCATGGCCGAATGGTCAAACTGGAAAGACTTCGGCGGAATCATGCTTTCGACAGAAAAAAAATTCAAGGGTCAACCGCTGCGAATTTTGTTCAAGAATGTGGCAGTATCGGCTTTGACGGATGAGAAGCCGTTTACTGTGGTAGAAGCGAATTTGTAGGATCATGAATGGCTCCTCTGAAAATAACGTTCCCCCTCCTTGCACAAGGAGGGGGTCAGGGGGAGGTTTGCGAAACTTCCAAGCACCACCCCCCTGAAGTCCCCCCTTGTCCAAGGGGGGACGATATTTTCATCTGTCGTGGCGCCGCGCAGCGGCATGGGGAACTCCCTTGTAATTAGTTTAATTCATTAAGGTAAATGTTGACCCTGTTACCGGTTGAACGTCACTCTTAAAACCAATGACCACTTCCAAGCGCTTCCAATCTCGCGCCCGGCGTGAAATCAATAAAGACAGCTTTATCCAGGAGTGGCCAGAGACAGGGCTGGTCATATTCAACAGCCCATTCGATCCACAACCAGGGATAAAAATCTCGCAGGGACGAATCTGTGAGCTGGACGGCAAGCCCGAGGCCGAGTTTGACATGCTCGATCGATTCATCGCTCGCTATGCCATAGATGTGTCTTCTTCTGAAAAATCCATGGTGCTGGATTCCTTGTCCATTGCCCGAATGCTGGTGGATTTCCATGTCTCGCGTGAAGAGCTTGTCAGGATTGCCAGCGGCCTGACCCCCGCCAAGATCAAAGAAGTGGTCAATCAGCTTAACGTTGTCGAGATGATGATGGCGCTGCAAAAAATGAGAGCTCGCAAAACCCCGGCCAATCAGGCCCATGTAACCAACAAGAAAGAAAACCCTGCCTTGCTGGCTGCTGACGCAGCCGAGGCTGTGGAAAGAGGGTTTTCAGAGCTGGAAACCACGGTAGGAGTCTCTCGCTATGCCCCGTTAAATGCGATGGCCCTTCTCATTGGCTCTCAAACTGGACGAGGGACGGCGTT
>JBGOVH010000212.1:0-5329 GCA_041478005.1 Terriglobia bacterium
GGATGGTTTTGAGTCTAACGAAGGCGTCATCTTGATTGCCGCTACCAACCGGCCCGACGTTCTCGATCCAGCCCTGCTGCGTCCAGGAAGATTCGATCGTCGCGTCATCGTCCCGCGGCCAGATGTGAGAGGGCGGGAGGGTATCCTGCAGGTTCATACGAAGCGGATTCCGCTCGCAGAAGATGTGGACATTACGGTCCTAGCGCGCGGTACGCCTGGCTTCTCGGGCGCGGACCTCGCGAATTTGGTGAACGAAGCCGCCTTGAATGCGGCCCGCTACAACCAGAAATCGGTAACCATGGCCGACTTTGAAGGGGCAAAGGACAAGGTGTTGATGGGCGTGGAGCGCAAGTCGCTGATCATCAGCGACGCGGAAAAGCGAAACACGGCTTACCACGAAGCTGGACATGCCTTGGTCGCCGCTCTGCTTCCCCATGCGGATCCTTTGCACAAAGTGACCATTATCCCGCGCGGAATGGCACTTGGCGTAACGATGCAACTGCCTTCCGACGACAAACACACGTACACCCGCGATTTTCTCGAGAGTCAAATCACCATCATGATGGGCGGGCGCTTAGCGGAGGAGCTATTCCTGGGCCACATGACCACTGGAGCCGGCAACGATATTGAGCAGGCTACGGAAATGGCGCGGCGGATGGTCTGCGACTATGGCATGTCATCGCTGGGACCGCTCACGTTTGGTAAGCGCCAAGAACAAATCTTTCTGGGAAGAGAGATTGCGCAGCACCGGGACTACAGTGAGGATACGGCGATCAAGATTGACCTCGAAGTCAAACGTTTCATCTCGGAGGGATACGCGACAGCCAAGAAAATTCTCGAAGAGAATCGAGACACCTTGAGCCGCATTGCAGAGGCCCTGCTTGAGCGCGAGGTGCTGGATGCCAACGAAGTACGCATGATCATCCAAAACCTGCCTCTGGAAGAAAAAGTCGAGCCTGTTTCCAGTACCAAGGGCGGACAGGACGGGCGAAAAACACAGGTTGTCCAGTCACTCACTCCCTCGGTTCCTTCATTGGTCGACAAGCAGCGCGAAAAACCGGCGCCAGCCTAGAGTTTGGTGGAGCGCAAGAACATTCCTTTCCCTGTTGCGCTCCTCTTTCCCAGTCTTCCGCGAACAGTCATCTAATTTCAGCGAGCCGAGAAGGCTGCTCCCCTGTTTCAGCAACCGTACTCCTTTGATTCGAGACGCATGCAGGCGAGGACACGATACGAAGTTCAGCTTCCCTCGCGCCGGTTGGTTCTAGGTGCGAGAACCCTCGTAATGGGCGTTTTGAATACGACGCCGGATTCGTTCTTCAAAGACAGCCGTCGCCGTCGCTCTAGCGACGCCATTTCAAGAGGCCTGCAACTGGAGGAGGATGGAGCGGACATTCTAGACATCGGTGGGGAGTCGACCCGCCCACCGTTCCGGTACGTTTTGCCAGTTGCCGAAGAGATCCGGCGAGTTGTTCCTGTGATCGAGGCCCTCCGCAAGCGGTTGAAGATTCCGATCTCAATCGACACATTCAAGGCTGAGGTCGCGCGGGCGGCAATCTCTGCCGGGGCCGAGATTGTGAATGATATTGGAGCACTAAGGCTCGACCGAGAATTGCCGAAAGTAGTTGCATCAGAACGGGTGGCGGTAGTGCTGATGCATTCACGGGGCAAGCCGGAGCAGATGCACCATTTGCCTAGGGTGCAAAATATTCTCAAGGCCGTTTTAGAGAGCTTGGAACGCTCCGTCAGAAGAGCAGTTTCCGCCGGAATCTCGAACAAGCGGATCATTGTCGATCCGGGCATCGGTTTCAGCAAGACGCCTGAGGACAATCTTCTGTTGCTTAGACGACTGGACAGTTTGAGCCGGCTTAAACTTCCAATATTGGTGGGAGCTTCGCGGAAATCTTTCCTCGGCAAGGTTCTGTCTGTTTCCGTGGAGCATCGATTGACGGGCAGCTTGGCGTGCTGCGCAGTGGCTATTATGGGAGGCGCTCATATTGTCAGAGTCCACGATGTCAAAGAAACTCGCCAGGTGGTGGTGCTGTGTGATGCCGTCAGGGAAGCTGAAATCCAGGTCCAATGAGCTTTGCGGAACTGATTAACCTTGACAAACTGAATTGGAACGCCGCAATCGACATGCTGATTGTCAGCGCCCTTATCTACAACGTATTGTTGCTGATTCGAGGGACTCGAGCCGTTCAGATGGCTCTGGGACTGGGATTTCTCGCGATCTTTTTCTATCTAACGCGCTGGCTTCATCTGGAAATGATCCAATGGATTCTCACCAACATTCTTCCCTATTTTGTTTTTGGGATTATTGTCTTGTTTGCCGCCGAGATCCGTCGTGCACTGGCCAATATCGGGAAGAATCCGCTGATTCGGCAGTTTTCTCAAAACCCTTTCGTGGAGACTTACGACGAAATTGTTTTGGCGGCTACCACTCTGGCTTCCCAGAGAATCGGTGGTTTGATCGTGATTGAACGAAGCATTGGTTTGAAGAACTACATTGAGAGCGGTATCGCAATCGATGCGGCGTTGTCATACGACTTGCTGGTAGCGATCTTCTCTCCTGGAGCCCCCCTGCACGACGGTGCTGTCATCATCCAGAAAGACCGCATTACGGCAGCTGCCTGTTTCTTGCCTCTCACCGTAAATCCGAAACTCAACAAAGAATTGGGTACGCGCCATCGCGCCGCAATTGGGGTGACGGAAGAGTCGGATGCTGTCGTGGTAGTGATTTCAGAAGAAACTGGGATTATCTCGATTGTTGCCGGCGGTCAGATTGAGCGGAGCCTGGATGGTGACTCTTTGCGCCAGCGTTTGGAGGCAATTTTCGCCGGAAAAGATTCGGAAAAAGAATTGGGACTGTCGGCAATGTTGGAGCGGCCATGATCCATTGGTTCCGCTACTTCAGAAACCTGCTGTTGCGAAACTTACAGCTGAAGGTTGTGTCGCTCACACTGGCGGTTCTCCTTTGGATTGCATTAAATGGTGAACCCAAATCAGAGGTCGGCCTCAAAGTCCCGCTGGAGTTTAGAAACTCGCCAAAGGGAGTCGAGGTTCTGGGAGAGACAAATACTGTCGATATTCGATTGAGTGCCAGCTCAAGCATTGTGAAAAGGATCGATGCATCCGAAGTGACAGCTTCCATCGACCTCTCGGAATGGGCTCCAGGGGAACGCACGTATTCGTTAGGTGAAAGCAATCTGACCGTTCCCTTTGGTGTTGCCGTTACCAAAATCACCCCAAACAAGATCCGGCTGCGTTTCGAGCCCACAGAGCGCAAGAGTGTCAGAGTTCATCCTCGAATCCTGGGCCAGCCGGCGGAGGGCCACATAGTAACGGCGATAGTGTGCCAGCCCGACAAGGCAGAGTTGGAGGGCCCTGCAAGCCATCTGACGGCGCTAGAATCCGTTTCAACTGACAGCCTCGACATTTCAGGCAGATCGTCGACTTTTTCAGCGCGACTGCATCTTTACATTGAAGACCCGCTGGCACGGCTGGCTGCTGACCAAGAGACTCAAGTGGAAGTAACGATTGCGCCCAAATAGAGCCGGGCTGACTCCTGTTCCGGTCCTATGAATTCTGGATAGGCGCAGCCCGCAAAACCGAACTCAATAGAAAGGCCTCTGGTTGCATCATGAAAAAGCTTTTTGGCACCGATGGCATCCGTAGTGTTGCTGGAGAGGCTCCGCTGGATGAGCATACCCTGGGCAGAATTGGTGCTGCCTTGGTTGAAGAGTGGAAGCAAGAAGGAACCAAGCCCCGAGTGATTGTTGGGCGTGATACGCGCGCTTCGGGCGAATGGATCACTGCGACTCTAGTACGCTCTATGATGGCCTCGGGAATTGATGAGGCGGCAGATGTTGGGGTGATCAGCACCCCCGGATTGGCCTATCTGACCCGTCATCGCGGGTTTGATTTGGGGATCATGGTTTCCGCCTCACACAATCCATATCAGGACAATGGCATCAAGATTTTCGGGAAAGATGGATTCAAGCTTACAGATGCTCAGGAACTGGAGATAGAACGGCTGATCGAGGAACTTCCGCCGCAACGCCTCACCGAGACTGCTCCCTCAAGAGTTGCATCCAGTCAATTCGTGCAGGAGTACATTGACTTCCTGAAGAGCCAAACGGAGACCAGGCTGGGTCCGCTCCGAATAGGGCTTGACGTCTGCCATGGATCCGCTCATGCAATCGCGCCGCAGGTGTTTCGCGAATTGGATGCCTCGGTCGTGGTCATCAATGACAAGCCAGACGGAAGAAACATCAATCTGAACTGTGGTTCTCTGCATTTGTCTCAACTCATCTCGCTGGTGAAGGCGCGTGAGTTGGATTTGGGAGTAGCCTTCGACGGAGACGCCGACCGTTCTTTATTCGTAACGCCCCGCGGAAGCGTGTTTGACGGGGATTTCGTTCTCTTCGTCTTGGCACTCCATTTTCACGGCCGCCAGCAATTGACGGCAAACAAAGTGGTGGGCACAATCATGTCCAACTACGCGCTCGAGCAAACGTTGAAAGAGCGCGGCATTGAATTTCTGCGGGCTTCGGTGGGCGACCGATACGTGTTAGAGATGATGAAGCAGTCGGGCTCTCGTCTCGGTGGCGAGCCGTCAGGCCATGTTATTTTGTTGGATTCTCACACCGCAGGGGACGGAATTCTAACGGCCGTTAAGCTGGCAGAGGTTCTCGTAAGAAATGGGGCGACCTTGGACGAACTCGCCGCTGGATTCCATCCTTACCCTCAAGTTCTCGATGGTCTGAAGGTTCGTAAAAAGATTCCACTAGAGAGCCCTGAGATTGCTGGGCTGATTCAAGATGCGGAGAAGCGCTTTGGCGAGTCGGGACGATTAGTGATTCGCTATTCGGGGACTGAGCCACTGTTGCGAATCATGGCTGAGGGACCAGACAGCACCAGAGTCAAGTCTGTTGTTAGGGAGTTGAAGGCCGACTTGGAAGATCTGATAGCCGAGTTGTCCAATGGAAATGGTTAGGTTCCTTGCCGGAACAAAAAAAGTGTTCCATTTCTGAAAAAGCTGTTGACACGCCAGAGGTCCTGACGTATAGTCGGCGGGCTTTACAGAAGTGATCTTTGACAATTGTGTAAGACCAGCCTAATCAGATTCTTTGAGTCCATCCTAAACGACAATCAATTATCAAATTCTCATTGAGAGTTTGATCCTGGCTCAGAATCAACGCTGGCGGCGTGCCTAACACATCCCAGGCGAACGCGAAAGCCCGCAAGGGTAAGTAGACGGGCGCACGGGTGAGTAACACGTGGACAACCTGCCTTCGAGTGGGGAATAACCTTCCGAAAGGAGGGCTAATAC
>JBGOVH010000011.1:0-15023 GCA_041478005.1 Terriglobia bacterium
GGCCGCCATTCTTGTGAAGGAGTTCAAGGCCTTGGGTTTCAAATATGTGACGATTGACCTCGAGGGTTATCGCTCAGGTTCCCTCAACGAAGTATTACCGCTTTACAAGCAGCACTCCTGATTGACCAGATATCAACACAAAACTAAGTTCCCATCTCTATTAACTTGCATCTTCGAGGCTAAGTTTGTTAGATCCCGAAACCAAAGCTCAATTTGATCAACAGTTCCGGCTGATTCAAATCGTCTACTTTGCCTTACTGGCGGCCTTGTTCATATACTTGGGAATTGGTTTTGCATTGCGCCCACCCCATGCATCCCCTGCTGGCTCATCTGCAGATCTTTTAGAAAAAATGCTGTATGTTCTCGGTGGAGGGATCATCCTAGTCATTTTCTTTCTCCGCAAGCGACTGCTTCGTGGGATCACCACAAGTCCACAGGATCTGGCAGTCCAGGTCAACAACTATCGAATAGGAAATATCCTGGTCTTTGTGCTTTCTGAATCGCTGGGCCTCATGGGTCTGGTGCTGCTTTTTGTCACTGGAAGATTCTCGCATTTTTTCCGCTTTATTCTCGTGTCGTTTGTCTTGATGGCAATTCTTTATCCTAAGAAAGTAGACTCACTGAATCCATGAAAATTCTCGTGGTCGGCTCAGGTGGACGTGAACACGCCCTGGTCTGGAAAATCCTGGAGTCGAAGAGGGTTTCCAAGGTTTATTGCGCCCCTGGGAATGGAGGCACGGCCGAGATTGCTCAAAATATCCCCATCTCCGTTGGCCAGATTGACGATTTGGCACGCTTTGCTCACAAGGAATCGGTTGATCTCACCGTAGTCGGGCCAGAGTTGCCTTTGACTCAGGGGATGGTGGATCATTTCCAAAAACATGGCCTGGGCATCATTGGTCCCAGCGCCGCCGCTGCTCGACTCGAAGGAAGTAAGATTTTTGCAAAAGAGTTTATGCAGAGGCATGCCATCCCGACCGGCCCCTATCTGCAAACTGATTCTTATCCGGAAGCTCGGGATGCCGCCAGAAGTGGACGATTTGGGTATCCCCTAGTCATCAAGGCAGATGGTCTCGCAGCAGGTAAGGGGGTAGTGATCGCGCGGAGTCTGCAAGAAGCAGAGGTGGCACTCGAGCAAATCATGCAGGAAAGAACTCTGGGTGAAGCCGGAAAAAAAGTAATTCTGGAAAAATTCCTCCATGGCGAAGAAGTCTCTTTTCTGGTTTTCTCCGACGGGACTCATGCTTTGCCAATGGTTCCTTCGCAGGATCATAAGACCGTGTTCGATGGGGATCTGGGTCCCAATACAGGTGGCATGGGGGCTTATTCTACCGATTGGATTCTAAGCCCAGGGGTCACCCAGCAGGTGATGGAGACTATTGTTACCCCTACTCTCCGAGGAATGGCAGCTGAAGGAAACCCCTACCGGGGCATTCTTTATTTTGGGCTCATGCTCAATGGCAACGACGTGAAAGTGTTGGAGTTCAACGCACGCTTTGGCGACCCGGAAACCCAGCCTGTTCTTTATCGTCTGCAGAGTGACATCATGGAGGTCTTCGAAGGGATGCTGGAGCAGCGTCTCGACCGGGTCAAACTTCAGTGGCGTCAGGGTTGTAGTCTGTGCGTGGTTATGGCATCTGGCGGCTATCCCGGCGATTTCGAGAAGGGACAAGAGATCACCGGCATCCCTGAAGCCGAAGCCTTGACTGGAGTAAAAGTCTTCCACGCAGGCACGGAATTCAAGAATGGCCATTTGCTCTCGTCAGGCGGTAGAGTTCTAGGGGTGACTTCTAGAGCCGAGACGTTAAGCTCTGCGATCCGTCTGGCCTACCAGGCTGCCGAAAGGATTCGTTTCCGAAACATGCATTATCGCCGCGACATTGGAAAGAAAGGGTTGAAAAAAGAAAAAATCATGGCTAAGTAGGAACTGGCTGTTCGATGGCCGCAAGTTCCCAGGATTTTGCAGCTCTCCTCTTCGCTGGCCTCCCAAATGAAAAAGCTTCTCCTCGCTTTTGGGATTTCGATTCCCTTCCTTCTCTCCTATGCCTACTTCACGCTGCCGGATGTCTCAAACCTCAGAAAAGAAAATCCACAAATCACGGCCCTGATGCGCCAGCGAGAAGAGGAGTCCCTAGCGGCTGGAAGGAAAGCGCGTCGATACCAAGCCTGGGTCCCATCGTCCGCCATCTCCAACACGCTCAAGAGTGCGGTTTTGATCGGAGAAGACGATGCCTTCTACCAACATGAAGGTTATGACCTGGACCAGATTAAGGAATCTTTTGTTAGAAACTGGGAGAAGAAGGGATTTGTGCGAGGAGGCAGCACAATTACTCAACAACTGGCCAAGAATCTCTATCTTTCCACATCCAAGAATCCTTTAAGAAAACTGAAAGAGTTTTTGATTGCCAGACAGCTGGAAGAGGAACTCAGCAAACAACGGATCCTGGAGATTTACCTCAATGTAATTGAATGGGGCGACGGCATTTATGGCGTGGAAGCTGCCGCCCGTTCCTATTTCAGCAAGTCCTCGAAGGATCTCAATGTGCGAGAGGCCGTCCTGCTGGCAGCCATAATTCCCAACCCGCGCCGCATGAAACCCACACATCTGACGCACCGTTTGCAATTTCGTTACGATCTCATTCTGTCGCGCATGCTCCAGTATCACCACATTAGCCAGGAGGAGTACGAGCGAGCAAAGAACCCTCAAACGGACCAGTAGCCTTGTGCTCCCAGGAAACTGTTAGAACTTGTCAGGCCTGGCATCAATAGTTAATCCGAATCCCCAGCTGAATATTTCGGGGGTTGCCCGTTTTGCCAAACACCCTTCCAAAACTGTCCGGGTCACTCGAATCGATTCCAATAGATCGCCAGTTTCCTCCGGAAAGTTTGTTGACCCAGGTATCTTTCTTCTCCGTGAGCTCTACTTGGGCCATAACCTCGTCAGGGTCTCGCCCTTTCTGATAAAAACTGCGGAAGAGATTCAACACTTCCTTGACGGTGAGGTTCTCCGGAAGCCGCGTCTCTTGCAAGGAAATACCCAACTCTTCTCTTAACCTGCGGTTATTCCCTCGCCAATGTTGTCCAAGGATTTCAACCTCTCCACAGGTAGGTTCGAGGAGACCTTCAAGGATTTCAATGGTCGTGCTCTTTCCAGCGCCATTCGGCCCTAGCAGGCCGAAACACTCGCCCATTTGAATTTCCAGATTCAGTCCATTGACTGCATCGACTTTGTTGTCGTATCTCTTGTAAAGGTCTTTACAACGAATGGCCGGGGACATGACGCAATTATTCTATCACAGACGACTGTGGGAACAATTCTTGTGGATGGTATTCGACGATACTTGCCGAAAAGAGAGCAGTAACTCCAAATTGCTCGGGGGGCTTATTGGAGCTACGTTTCTGCAATAGACAATGCCCGGACCCCCGGGTTTTGACAAGGGCCTTCTAAGCCGCAACCTGGAGATCATGTCAGACATCCCAGTTTCACGTGATTGTGTGGTTCGGAAATTAGCAGTGGGTTTGTTGAGGCAGGAGTACTTGTATTGTGAGATAACCTTGTTATTGTCCTGCGCAAAGTCACTTTTTCGGACATAATGTCTTAGAATCAGGGGCTGGTTTATTTAGATTTCTGTGTAACCAACTGAGAAATAAACACCTTAGAGTTTGGTCAAAGGGATGCTTTCAATGGTTCGGCCAAGGAATGGCCAGATGGAGAATCAAGCTAAACAACGAGGATAACGGGCGTGGCAGAAGAAAACGAAATTTTTGACGTGATGGTAGAGGCTGAGCTTTACGTTAAGTATCAGTCGTATTCTAAGGCCATCGAACTTCTCGAAGGCATTATCGAGAAGTATCCAAGATACCTGCCCGCCAAAAAGACCCTGGAAGATATCTTCCGTCGAACGGGCAAGTTCGAGCGTGCCAATGAAATCGCACGGGAAGTTGCACTGATTTCAACTCAACTTGCCAATGAACGCACTCCATCACAAGAGAAGGGTAAGGAATCGGACGCGTTATTAAAGAGAAAGCAGGTTGAAAAAATAGATTCCATTATCAAAGCTATATACGAGTGCACTGAACTTGCTGACATCCTGAAGGTATCGGCCCAAAGACTGGTCGATGGGATTCCCGCCGATCGATGCATCATTATTACTCTAGGTCAGGAGAGTCCAGGAGCAAATTATTTCGACATCTGCAAAGAGGGAATCCCTTCCTGCCCTAGCAATAAGACCGCCAAGCTCAATTTCCTGCTATCCCGAAAGGTTTCTGGAGGACTGGACCCCATTACGATCGAAGAGGCGACCAAGGAACCCTGGTTAATCGAATGCCGTCAGGTTCTAGAGGAATTCAAGATCCATGGCATTTTGGCCTATCCTCTCTTTTACAAGTCGAACCTCATTGGTCTAATCATCGTGCATCGTTGCACCCGATCAGTTTCGTGGACGGAGCAGGAAAAAACCCTCTTCGCTACGGTTGCCGGCCATGTTGCCGTGGCCCTTAGCAACGCCCGTCAATTTAGCGCCATCCAAACTCTGGCGATTACGGATAAGCTCACGAATCTCTATAACCGGCGATTTTTTGAAGAGCGAATGCTGGTTGAGCTAACGAATGCAAGGCAGCAACAATATCCTCTCAGCTTGGCTCTCTTGGATATAGATCATTTCAAGAAGATTAATGACACCTTCGGCCATGCCGCTGGTGACAAGGTTCTCTGCAAGCTGGGATTTGTTCTCAATACCAATTTACGCAAAGGTACGGTTGTGGCGCGTTTCGGCGGAGAGGAATTCGTTGTCATACTCCCAAATTCCAACCGCGAGATGGCCTGTCATATTATGGATGGAATACGAAAACTGGTGGGTGACACCTTCACCGCAGAAGACGGGAGGCCTATCACCGTCAGCGTCGGCGTTGAGGAAGCCTTGCTTCAAGATCAACGCGATCTGGCAGAAGTACAGAAGGAACTCATCGAAAAAGCCGATGCTCATTTGTATCAAGCCAAGAGGTCGGGTCGCAATACAGTCTGTGCGGAGTGTGATCAAGGGCTGGAAACGACAAAACTATGCTCATGAATTCTGAAAACATCGAGCTCAAGCGCAATCAATATCGGATTTTTGCAGTAGGGATTTCTCTTTTCCTGATGATTTTCTTTTGGGAAGTCGCCATGTTTCATGGGCCGTTCGAGATGGTAGCCCTGATCCCACTAGCTCTGGGCACACTTCTAATCAACTCCTCTTTCGTACTTCCCCTGATTTCGAAGCGCATATGCTATTACCATGTGATCTTTCTGTGGACTTTCATCGTGTTTGGGCCTGCGGTTGCCAGTTTGACTGCAGCTTTAGTATTGTCAGCGGGTTTGTTGAGAACTGCGTTTCGTTACAAATCCCACTTATCTGAAAAACTTCTGGAATTTGTTCCTAGTCTCCTGGCGATTTGGATTGTAGGCCTGATGTTCGCCTTTATTCCTCCTTTGGGTGAACTCTCAAACTATGGCTCTCTTCTTCCCCATATCTTTGTTGTGACGTTTTATTACCTGCTTTACAGCGCGGTATCGGTGACTGGGAATTGGATGTTTAGATCCATCAATCTCATAGGTGAGTGGAGAAAAGTTTATCTCGTACCTACCCTGGTCCTGCTATCGATTGCTTTCGGCGCCGGTTTGTTGAACCACTTTGCTGTCAGCGGAGGCGTGAAGATTTATCTTTTGGCTGTCCCGTTCTCTTTATTTGCTCTGACAACTTTCAAAATCTACACCGAAAATCTCTCCGAGAGTTCTCGGCGCTTGGCCGAGCACTCTCAACTGCAAATGTCCATTATCGAGACATTGGCGCTAGCCATTGATGCCAAAGACCACTCAACCCATGGGCATGCGCGAAGAGTGCAGGTCTATGCAGTTGGACTTGCCCGAACCTTGGGGATTGATAATGAAGATGATCTGGAAGCCTTGAGTACCGCTGCGCTGCTCCATGATATAGGCAAGCTAGCCATCCCAGAATACATTCTATCCAAGCCAGGAAAGCTTTCTGATGCAGAATTCGCAAAAATGATGAGGCATGTGGAAATCGGGGCCAACATCCTAGAACCGATTCATTTCCCGTACCCAGTTGTGCCCATCATCCGCTACCATCATGAGCGTCATAATGGAACTGGCTATCCCGTTGGATTGAAGGGCGACGAAATCCCTCTAGGATCCAAGATCCTTTCCGTCGCGGACACATTCGACGCACTCACAGCACAGCGTACCTACCGCACGCAATTGACTATTGCAGAAGCCATTAATCTGCTTAAGTGTGAAGCTGGAACTTCGTTTGATCCCGAAATTATCAAAGCATTCCTGAGAACGGTTAATAGTTTAGTTGAGGAAGTCGCGGCCCTAGACATCAACAAATACACAAACAATACCCATCTAACCCAGGACGCTCCAGAGTCTCCCCAAGAGCACAAGCTATGGCTTCGCAAGAAGAGTTTCACCGAAATTGCCTCTACCCACCGGGAGATCTATGCGTTGCATGAAATTTTTCAGACAGTAGGAAAGAGCCTGAACTTGCAAGATACTTTGCGCATTATTTGCAGCAAGCTTCAATCTGTGGTTCCGTTTAATACTTGTGTGGTCTACCTGAAGAACAAGAAGACTGAATTGATTTACCCGGAAATGATAACCGGCGATTTTGCCGAGCAGGTTAAAAAAAACTGGATCAAATTTGGCGAAGGACTTACGGGTTACTCGATTGCTTTCAATCAACCGGTCGTTAACACGGATCCATCTCACGACTTCAGCAATCTCACTTACCTGGAAAAGCCTCACCAGCTTGTCAACGCTCTGATTTTCCCGTTGAACGCCAAGGGTAACGTACTGGGTGCTATCGCACTTTATTCCACCGACCGAGAAAAAGGAATCTTCTCGGAAGATCATGTCCGCTTGATGGAGATGGTCAGTGACCGCGCAGCCGTGGCTATCCAAAATGCTCAGTCCTTCGAATACTACGAGGAAAACTCGCTAACTGATCCTCTAACCGGCTTGCCCAACTCACGCTTTATGTTCATGGCCTTTGAGCAGAACTTAAAGAAGGCTGAAAGAACCAAGGAAAAAATGGCCATTCTAGTAATGGACCTCAATGAGTTTAAACAGATCAACGATCAGTACGGGCATAAGGTCGGTGACGAAGTCTTGGTCAAGGTCGGCGAAATTCTTCAAAAGGAAATGCGGAAATATGACACCTGTATCCGTTATGCCGGTGATGAATTTGTTGCCTTTCTCTACAATGCGGACCGTGAAATCGCAGAGAAGATTGTCTCGCGTATTCGCAAATCCGTTCAAGCACTGGTAATCAAAGTTCGTTCGGGCAAGGAAGTTCACCTGGGAATCAGCGTAGGACTCTCGATGTATCCGGATGATGGTTCTGAATTAACCCAGCTCTTTACGGTTGCAGATTCTCAGATGTATAATGACAAGTTTGAAAGTAAGGCTGAGACCGCGCGTTATACTGAAAACAGCCTCAAGGATGCTGTCGCGCTGGACGAGGACATCGAGTTTCAGCGAGCGAACTGAGTTGTGAACGGATGAGGAAAAAAGAATACTCACCCCGTTAAGCTTCCGTTAAGTCTCTATCTCCTATCTTCTTTATTCCCTTTCTTTCTGCCTTTCTGCTTCATCTTTTCTTTCAATTCCGCTACCATCAACCCCATGATTGAAGTGATTTATTTCGATCTTGGAAAAGTGATTGTAGATTTTGATTTTTCTGTGGCCGCTCGAGAATTGACGAACCTGACTGCGCTGCCCTTTCTAGAAATCACTGACCTGCTGAGTGATGACGAGTTAATCTTTGCCTTTGAGACCGGAAAGATCACCAAACATGATTTTTGTCGGAAAGTGTGTGCGAGATTGCAAATAGATGTTTCTCTTGAGGAATTCAAGCAGCTTTGGGGGAACATGTTCTTACCTGAGCCATTGCTTTCAGAGTCCTTCTTAAGAGCCTTGAAAACAAACTACCGGCTCATTCTCCTCTCCAATACCAATGAGATTCATTTTGATTATGTAGAACAGAAATACCCCATCCTTGAAAATTTCGAGGAATACCTTCTATCTTATCAGGTTGGGTGTATGAAACCGGACAGACAAATTTATCAGTTGGCAATTGAGAAGGGTGGCGTTTCTGCGGAAAGGATTTTTTTCACTGATGATCGCCTTGAGAATATCGAGGCTGCCCGGTTGGCAGGCATTCGGGCTGTCCAATTTCGATCTGAAAGTCAGCTCAAAACCGAAATGACCCGTTTTGGAATAATCGTGTAGCACGCACCGATATCCTTCCGCGGGCTTCAAGTCATGCGATTTCTAATTCTCAGCGACATCCATTCCAACCTGGAGGCCCTGGAAGCCGCTTTACAGCGTGCTCAAGGACAATACGACCGGATCATCTGTTGTGGGGACCTTGTGGGTTACGGGCCGAATCCAAACGAAGTGACAGCCCGAATTCGTGAACTAGGACCCGTTGTGGTTCGCGGCAATCATGAGAAAGCGGCCTTGGGACTCGTGGATTTGTCCCTATTTAACCCCTTGGCAAAAATGGCTGCACTCTGGACCATAGATCGGCTGAGCATAGAGAATCGGGAATATCTGGAAAAAATCCCCGCAGGCGCCGTGGATGAAGATCATTTTACCGTCGTTCACGGTTCGTTGTTGGATGAAGACCAATACTTGGTCGACTTGGAAGACGCCATGGAGAATTTCCCTCAGACGCGGCATCCCATCACTTTTTTTGGGCATACCCATATCCAGGGAGGGTTTGTTCTTTTCCAGGACGGACGGGCTGGGTTACTCAACCCTGAAATCAGACGGGGAATCAACGAGAGCCAGCTGCGAGTTGATCCGCAGAACAAGTATCTGGTGAACCCTGGAGCTGTAGGCCAGCCTCGTGATTATGATCCGCGCGCCGCATTCGTCATTTATGACTCTGATGGAAGTTTAGTGCGTTATTTTCGAATTGACTATCCGGTGGAAAGAACTCAAGAGAAAATGAGGGCCGCACGATTACCTCAGTATTTGATAGACCGACTGAGTCTGGGAAGGTAGCAAGATGAGAGTCGGTGAAACGGAGAACCGGGGAAGGCTATTCTCTTCTTCCCCCGGTTCCTTGTTCACTCATAAGAAGTATGCCTACGCGTTGATAATTTATTTGAGTATGACCTTGCTGACGTAAACCTCAGGGACAAAATAGTTCCAACCTTTGGGGAGATGATCAAAACCCACTTGAAACCGGGTGGATTTCTGACTCTCTAATCCGCGAGCCCCTTTGAAATCCACGGCCTTCCGTGATTCTTTCAGAACCATCTGTTTCAGGGAGTCCTTAAACACGAAAGTCAGTTCGATCCTCTGGACGATCCTGTCGCCATCATTCTTGGCGGTTCCTTCCACGTAATGAATTTCATCTCCGAGGTAATTTTCTCCCTTAGCCAGTCCAATATGCGAGAGCTCGATTTTCTCTTTGTATGCCTCGGCTTCGGCCGACGCTTGCGCTCGATCGCCTGCATCCTCAGATCTTCTGTTGCAGCTTGAGGATAACGAGAAAACTAGGACTCCCATCACACATTGAAAAAGAAGCGTCAAGATCTCTCGCTCAATGTTGATTGGAAATAGTCTTCTCATGAAAGTTACCCAGACGGCCAAACACAAGGTGCTGCGACACTTTGGTTTGCGTTTTTGGCCAGTGCAAACTATCACACACCTCAAACCCTGTCAACGCAGCCAGAATCAGGCTGGAGAAGTATTGATCGATTGCCTCCGCAGCGGGAATCTTGGGGCTCGATGATCACTGTATTTGCTTCAAAAACAGCCGGAAAGCGCTTGACCCCTTCTGGAGGTTGTGATATTTTTCCCATTCTTTTTGAGAGGGCACAGTTCCCTCTTTCAGCCTCGGACCGCGTTGGGCGTTCCTTCTAACTACCATGACATCCATGAATCCAGATCTTTCTGTGCTTTTGATTGTGCTCATGGTCTGGACTCTCTACTTCGTCCTGCGGAAGTTCTTCTTTGATCCCATAAACTGCATCTTGTCACAGAGAGATGCGGCTATTCATGGAACCCAAGAAGAGGCCCGACGACGACTCATAGAAGTTGACAAAAAATCCAAGGCTCACTCGGACTCACTGAAAGAAGCTCGATCGGAGAGTTATCGACAGCAGGAGGGCTTAAGAACCGAGGCCTTGAAAGAGAGATCCCAGATCTTGGCCCAGGGACGCAAGGGAGCAGAACAAGTGGTCGGTTCTGCCAAGCAGGAGATCGAGGAGCAGGTCACCATTGCCAAACGTACGCTTCAGTCTGAAGTCAACGAGATTGCCGATGGAATCGTCAAAAGCATTTTGCGCTAAGCCATGGAGGATTATTCTCCTGCTAGCAGGGGCATGTTTGTTATCTGGCGTTTTTTTCTCTCTTGCTGGATTTTCAGCGCAACCTGATGAGGCGTCCCATTCGAACTCAAATGCCGAACATCGAACTGAGAAACATACGGAAAGCCCCTTAAGTATCGTTTGGCGATGGGGAAATTTTCTGATTCTCTTTGGAGGGCTTGGTTATTACCTGCGCAAGCCATTGACTGAATTCCTCGAATCCAGATCCAAGAGCATTGAGGTGGGCCTGCTCAATGCACAGGAAGCAAAGGAATCTTCCTTGAAACAACTGGGCGAGATTGAAGCTCGAATGAATCGCCTGGACCAGGAGGTCCAGGAGCTGAAGAATCATGCCTTCAAAGAGGCCCAAGAGAAAAAATCCAGGATTTTGGAAAGTGCCCGGTCAGAGGCTCAAAAGATCCTGGATATGGCTCAACGGGAGATTGAAGGAATGAAGAAGTCCGCTCGTCTGGAGCTGAAAAGCCATGTTGCCGCATTAGCGGTGAAGCTGGCCGAAGAGAGACTTAAGAAATCGGTAGGACCTGAAGAAAACAGGCGAATCATCCTTGAGTTTCTCGAGTCACTCGAAGTCGCGAAAAATTAAGATCCTGTAGTCAGATTACGGTTGAGGGTCAGCGTTGCCGGTCATAGTCAATCGATACGGAAAAGCTCTGGTAGAGGTCAGTATCAAGCTGGGTCAACACGAGCTGGTAGCTCAAGAATTGACTCAGTTTGAAAACTTGCTGTCCAGTCAACAGGAACTTAGGCTGTTTTATTCCAATCCGGCAATTCCAATTCCTCGAAAGAGAGATGCAACCGCCGAAATTCTCAAAAAGCTTTCCTTCTGTCAGATCACTTCAAATTTCATTTTTGTTCTGATTGACAAACATCGAGTAGGCTATTTTTCTGAAATCCGAAAGGCATTTCAGAATGAGCTGAACATCCGTCTCGGCATTGTGCAAGCTGAAATTACAACGGCATTAGATCTTGACGAGGCAACCAGGGGACGGTTGGAAGCCAGTCTAGCGACCTTTACAGGCAAGAAGGTGGCGCTGAAGTTTGCGAAGAACTCGAATCTGATCGGGGGAGTTGTTACGCGCATAGGGGATACAATTTACGACGGATCCATTAGGCAGCAATTGAACTCGATTAAGGCTCGACTCAGTTCAGACTGAATTTGCGAATGGGCACAATAAGCAAGGCGATGGAGAGCGTCGAATTGTCGCCATGTTAATCATGAACGAAGCGGCGGAACTTTGGAGATCGTTATGGAAATTAAAGCTGAAGAGATAAGCAAGATTATTCGCGCTCAAATTGAAGATTACGATTCCAGAGTTGAGGTGAGTGAAGTGGGAACTGTCATTTCCGTTGGGGATGGAATCGCGCGCATTCACGGGTTGGAAAAGGTCATGTCGGGCGAACTGATCCAGTTTCCACACGGCATTTCGGGGTTGGCCCTGAATCTGGAAGAAGATCAGGTAAGCTGCGTCCTGCTTGGGGAAGCCTTTGAAATCAAGGAAGGCGACCTGGTAAAGCGGACCCGGGAAATCGCTTCTGTGCCGGTAGGAGAGGCTCTGATTGGCCGCGTTGTGAATGCTTTGGGCATCCCGCGAGATGGCAAAGGAGCCATAGCTCATGAGGCATTGAATCCGGTGGAGCGTATTGCACCCGGCATCGTGGATCGCGAACCTGTGAAACAGCCGCTGCAGACTGGAATCAAGGCCATTGATTCCATGATTCCGATCGGGCGCGGCCAGCGCGAGCTGATCATTGGTGACCGCCAGACCGGCAAAACAGCGGTGGCTATCGACACGATCATTAATCAAAAAGGCGGCGACGTGATTTGCATCTATGTCGCCATTGGCCAAAAGCAATCCACCGTGGCTCAAGTTGTGAAAACCCTCACGGATTGTGACGCAATGGACTACACCGTCGTGGTTTCGGCTTCAGCTTCCGATCCGGCTCCCCTGCAGTACATTTCACCCTATGCGGGTTGCGCTATCGGCGAGTATTTCCGCGACCGCGGCAAACATGTGCTCTGCATTTATGACGACCTCTCCAAGCACGCGGCAGCCTATCGCGAGATTTCGTTACTACTGCGCCGCCCGCCCGGGCGTGAGGCTTATCCGGGTGACGTGTTCTATTTGCACTCTCGTTTGCTTGAACGTGCTGCCAAATTGAGCGAGGCCCGCGGAGGTGGCTCGCTAACGGCTCTGCCAGTAATTGAGACTCAGGCCGGCGATGTGTCCGCTTACATCCCGACCAATGTTATCTCGATTACGGATGGCCAGATCTACCTTGAATCCGATCTGTTTAACTCCGGCATCCGTCCCGCTATCAATGTGGGACTGTCCGTGTCTCGTGTGGGCGGCA
Organism: Terriglobia bacterium; assembly: GCA_041478005.1. Taxonomy (GTDB): domain Bacteria; phylum Acidobacteriota; class Terriglobia; order Versatilivoradales; family Versatilivoraceae; genus JBGOVH01. Next base: position 12,754 of record JBGOVH010000011.1, read on the forward strand.
ATGCTCAGATCAAAGCGATGCGCCAGGTCGCCGGCACCTTGCGTTTGGACCTGGCCCAATACCGTTCCCTGGCAGCCTTCGCCCAGTTTGGCAGCGACCTCGACAAAGCGTCGCAAAACCAGTTGGCTCGCGGCCAAAGGCTGGTCGAAATTCTGAAACAGGGTCAGTACAAGCCAATGCCAGTTGAAAAGCAGGTAGTCAGTATCTATGCTGCTACAACCGGTTATCTCGACACGCTGGAAGTTTCGGAATGTCTGCCTTTCGAAGATGGGCTGCTGCGTTTCATGGACAACAGCCATCCCGAAATTTGGAAACAGGTTCGCGAGAAACGGCAGTTGGATGACAGCGTGAAAGCTGAGCTCAAGAAGATACTGGACGAGTTCAAGGAGAAGTTTGTCGCCGAGCGCGGCCAGGCGATTTCCGCAGCATAACAGAGGCAGCTCCCCAAAGAATCCGACAGAACTATTGCTCTTCACTTGCTACTCCCGACTGAACTATGGCAAACGTTTTAGACATTCGAAGACGCATCCGCTCGGTAAAGAACACCCAGCAGATTACCAAGGCCATGAAGATGGTCTCGGCGGCCAAGCTGCGCCGGGCCCAGGACCGGGTGTTCAGCGCGCGCCCATACGCCAACAAAATTCAAGCGGTGTTGAACAGTCTGGTGGCTCGTGCCAAGAACAAAGTGCATCCCTTGCTGGAACAGCGAAGCGAAAAACGCATCCGCGTAGTGGTCGTGACTGCAGATAAGGGACTTTGCGGGGGGTTCAATGCCAACATCATCAAGGCCGTGCAGGCCTTCATGGGTGAGCACCTCGAGAAGACCGTTAGCTTGAACTGTGTGGGGCGGAAAGGCAGAGATCACTTCCGCCGCGAGAAGGCGCTGATGGCTCGCGAGTTTGTCAATCTCTTTCAAAAGGTTGAATATTCTCACGCCAAACAAATCGCGCAGAACCTCATTGAAGAATACGTGGCTGGAGAAACCGATGCCGTTTATCTGGTCTATAATGAGTTCAAGTCGGTCATCCAGCAGCGCATTGTCGTGGAACGGCTGCTCCCCATTGAAACGCTTCCGGGGGCTTCAGACGAATCACTGATCGACTACATTTACGAGCAAACCGCCGAGGAAATTTTTAAGAACCTCATACCCAAGTACGTTGAGGTTCAGATCTTCCGCGCGTTGCTGGAATCGGCGGCGGCTGAGCATGGGGCGCGGATGACGGCCATGGATGCAGCCACTAACAATGCTCTAGAGATTATTGATTCGCTGACGCTTACAATGAACCGGGCACGCCAAGCAAAGATTACCACGGAGATTATTGAAATTGTCAGCGGCGCCGCAGCATTAGAGTAAGTTTCAGAGTTGTGATTCCGGCCTTACATTTAACTGGAGAACTTCATGAACATTGGTAAAGTCGTCCAAGTCATCGGGCCCGCGGTCGACGTGGTCTTTGGCGAAAAGCAGCTTCCTCCCATTTACACGGCCATCCGCATCACGAGCGACGGCTTTGATGTGCCAAAGCCCATTGATGTCATTACTGAAGTACAGCAGCACCTTGGTGAAGGCCGGGTGCGCACGGTGTCGATGCAGCCAACAGATGGCATGGTGCGCGGCATGAAGGCGATTGATACGGGATCGCCAATTACAGTACCCGTGGGAAAATCCACCTTGGGCCGGATTATGAATGTCATTGGCCAGCCGGTGGATGAGCTGGGGCCAATCCATGCAGAAAAGGCCTATCCCATTCACCGGCCTGCCCCAACCTTCGAACAACAGAACACGAACCTTGAAATGTTCGAAACCGGAATCAAGGTCATAGACCTGCTTGAACCTTACCTGCGCGGCGGCAAGATCGGATTGTTTGGCGGCGCAGGCGTCGGCAAGACGGTCATCATCATGGAGCTGATCAATAACATTGCCACGAAGCATGGCGGTTACTCCGTGTTTGCAGGAGTAGGCGAGCGAACGCGTGAAGGGAATGACTTGTGGTTGGAAATGAAGGAGTCCGGGGTTATCAACAAGACATCCCTGGTTTACGGCCAGATGACCGAGCCGCCAGGGGCTCGTCTGCGCGTGGGTTTGACCGGTCTCACCGTTGCTGAGTATTTCCGTGATGAAGAAGGCCAGGACGTGCTGCTCTTCATTGACAACATTTTCCGCTTTACTCAGGCGGGCTCCGAAGTGTCCGCTCTGCTGGGCCGCATGCCGTCTGCCGTGGGTTACCAGCCCAACCTGGCAACTGAAATGGGCGAGTTGCAGGAGCGTATTA
>JBGOVH010000378.1:0-3991 GCA_041478005.1 Terriglobia bacterium
ACGACGCCAGCCATCCAGGGATCAAAATAAACCAGCATCTCCTGAAGACCCAAAAAATACCAAGGCGCCTTGGAAGGATTCATCGTTAAAGTAGGATTGGCAGGCTCCTCCAGCGGGGCGTCCAGCGTGATCGACCAGACCATCAAAATGAAAGTGACAATAATCACTGCCAGGAACTCAATTCTCAAAAGGAAAGGCCAGACGTGGACTTCTTTGTCCCACCCTGGTTTCCATGGCTGAACCTTTCGATGATGGGTCTTGGCAAGTTGCGGGTCAGTTTCCAGCTGGGCAATCAACCGGTCATTGGCGAAGGCTTGCCTCAGGGCATACCAGGTGTAAAACGGCACCAGAACAATTAACGCGACAATCGGAACGTTATCCGGGGCCGAAGCAATTTCCCAAAGCTGCGCCCAGTCCATTATGAGTCCTCCCAATCAAGAAAAATCAACCGCCGAAAACCCGGTCCTAAGACCTTGTGTACTTCAATCGCACAACCAATAATCTTCTCTGTAATCTCATTTAGTCTCTGCGCCTCAGCGTCTCGGCGGTTCATATCTTAATACTTCCGCTCTTCCTTAATCTCCGACGCCAGCATTACGGGCGCAGGACCGGAAATACCTCCATCTTTGCGCACTCTCCAGAAGTGAACTACCATGAAGGCGGAGGCAATAATCGGAATGGCAATGCAGTGCCAGATGTAAGCGCGCAAGAGCGCATTGGAATCCACAATGGATCCACCGAGTAAACCAAAGCGAACGTCGTTATAAGGGGTCATGCCCAACAGCGGGCCAAACGGCCCCTCGTGCCCCAAAAGCGGTGTTGCTCGAGCCATGTTCGTACCTACAGTCACAGCCCAGAATCCCAGCTGATCATCAGGTAGCAAGTATCCGGTGAATGACAGCAACAAGGTAAAGAGCATCAAAATGACGCCCACAGCCCAGTTGAACTCACGTGGTTTCTTATAAGAACCGGTCAGGAAGACCCGAAACATGTGCAACCATACCGTGATAATCATCAGGTGGGCGGCCCAGCGGTGCATGTTTCTGAGAAGTTTTCCAAAAGGGACATCATGCTCTAAATAGAGGATATCTCGGAAGGCCTGAACCTTCGTAGGATGATAATAAAACATCAATAAGGCGCCGGTGAACGTCAAAACGATAAAAAGGTAAAAGGTGATTCCTCCCATCCCCCAGGTATAGTTATAGGCCACTGCATCCCGGTTGATTTTGGCAGGATGAAGATGCAGAAAAACGTTGGAGAGTACGCCTAGTGCGCGGCTTCTCGGCTTGTCGTCATGCTTGACGCGGAAGATGGACTTATACAACTGGGTCTTCTCCACGTCTTTGAGCGCCTTGACATCTTCGGCCCCTTTGTCCTTGAGAACCCTCACTTCCTCTCGGACTTCTTCTAGAAGGGCCGTGAGTCCCTTTTTCTCCGCGTTTTGGTCCTTTAGATCATCTGCCATCTAAATTCTCCAGCTTTCAGTTTTGGGGTTAATTGAATCAGGCTTGTGATGAGACATGCTATATAGGCAAGAAGGCGCCGGGATCCTTAAACCTGGAGCGTCCCCCCTTCGGCCAATCATAAAGGACACTGGTGTCCACGACGATCTGTCCTTCCGCGTCTAATTCCACTTTGGCACGATCCATGGGACGCGGAGCAGGCCCTTCGAAATTGACGCCTTCACTGTCGTAGCCGCTCCCGTGACAGGGGCACTTGAACTTATTCTCACTGGCCTTCCAATCGGGTGTGCAACCGAGATGCGTGCAACGTGCGTAAACGACAAAAATCCCCTCTGCGTTGCGAACTACCCAAATGCGGTAGTCCTTCTGAAACTTCGTATCCACTCCAAATCCAAAATCAGACGGATAACCAATGCGAAAGACCGTTTTGGGTTCGAACAAGGTTCGAGGGAAAAAGAACCGTAAGAACATGAAGAAATTGGTTCCAAGAAAACCAAGAGTGCAAGCAGTCACAATGCGCCGCCGTCGAGGGACGGTTTCTACCGTATCCCCCTTCTTAAAAAAGACTGCGAATTTCGATAGAACTCCTGTAAGCCCCCCAGATTTTTCCGGCTTTCCAGATGACTGGCCTGATGAAGCCGGCGATTTTTCTACGGAAATATTGGATGACTTGCCTTCGCCATTGCCCTCTGAATTTGGCATCCACCCCTCCACAGGGAAAAAGAAAAGACTGCTCTATAACCCTGGCATTTTATTGATTTAGCTGCTTCTTTTGAGTGCGGAATTTTAATCTTCGAGCGAAACTCAGATTAGGAAGCATTGGCATTGTATTTGAAAAAAAGGTTTTGTCAAGATGCTGAAAATCAGTGCTGAAAATCAATTTTGTTTCCATGTGTTAAACTTTGAGGTGCTCGGCAGGATTTGGAAAGAAGTCGTTAGCCAGTGGTCGCGTTCTGGACGTCCATGCCCGTAGGCTTCGCGCTAAAGGTTGAAGAGCTTCCGAGATTTCCCTCCTGTCTCAAGATACTTCGCGATATAGGTTATCAATTCGATGTCCCTCCTGAGAAGCAGGCTCTTGTTCAAAATCATGCTTTCGTATGTCGTCCTGCTTCTGGCTGTTCTGGGTGCAGTGGATTGGTTCATGGCTGCGCGTATCCACGAGAACTATGTCAATCTGGAAAGAAACCGACTGTTGACGGCAGCCGAAGTCCTTTCAAGAAACCTTCGCCCAGAGCAATCCATAGCTGCGCGACACGCCTGGGCCCACGAAATGGGAGATCAAATCAACATTCGGATCACGCTGATTGATTCTAATGGAAATGTTCTGACCGACAGCCAATTCGATCCGGCCCAAATGGAGAACCATTCCAATCGCCCGGAAGTCCGCGAAGCATTGCGGACCGGACACGGAACCAGCATTCGATACAGCAGGACACTCCGGAAGAATGAGTTGTACTTGGCGCTGAATGTAACTCTCCCAGGTCAGGCGCGAGGGGTTCTGCGGCTGGCTTTGCCCTTGCAAGAGGTTACAGAAGGCTTTCGATCCGCTCAACGGGGGCTGTTCCGAATTTCGGCTTTTCTTTTCATTCTGGCGCTTGCCCTGGGATACTGGCTCACCCGCTCATTGGTTCATCGGATTGAAAGCATTCAAAAATTCTCAGAAAACGTTGCCCGCGGGAATCTGGATGCCCGGGTTAAGAAAACCGCTGATGACGAATTGGGCAGTTTAGCCGAATCGCTCAACTCTACCGCTAATGAATTACAAGGGATGATGGATAAACTTCGTGCAGAGAAGACTCGAATCGGCGCCATCCTCGAAGGCATGCGAGCCGGCGTATTGGCTACCGATAGGGATGGGCGGATCACGTTGATGAATCCTCCACTAACGCGTGTCTTGGAAGTGGATCCGAAAAATTGCCTGGGGAAAAAGGTCATCGAAGTCGTTCGCAATGCCGAACTGAAGGAGATTCTCGACAGAGCTTGGTCGGAAAGGAAGGAGACCACAGCCATTGTCAATTTGACAACCCCCTCAGCCCGCTGTTTTGAAGTTGTGGCTGTACCATTGCAAAACGCAGAAGCTCTACCTTCCGGAGTTGTGGCTGTTCTGCATGACATTACTCGCCTCAAAGAACTGGAAAATGTGCGCAAGGATTTTGTAGCCAATGTTTCGCACGAATTGCGCACACCTCTCACATCCATCCGCGGCTTCACCGAGACGTTATTGGAAGGCGGCTTGGAAGACAAAATGAACAATCGCCGTTTTGTCGAAATCATTAAAACGCACGCGGTCCGCCTCTCTGATTTGACGAAAGATTTATTGACACTGGCCACCCTGGAATCGGAATCACTCAGGTTGAATCTGGAACCAATCGAGGTTCCTGCGCTGGTGTCTGAAGTGATTGAAAGCGCCAGGCCTCTTGGCCGACAAAAAGATCAGGAGATTGTGACCTTTATCTCGGATAAGTTGCCCTTATTGAGGGCAGATCGCGAAAAGCTGCGCCAGGTATTGGTTAATTTGTTGGACAATG
>JBGOVH010000491.1:0-3237 GCA_041478005.1 Terriglobia bacterium
CGATTTCTGTCGGAGAGTTTGGCAGTATACTCGCTGCTCTTTTCATGTCCCAGACACAAGCGGTTTTCCGGAAAGAAGGAGATGAGGTTGTTCGAGGAATGAAAACCGTCGTGATCGGGTTTTCTGTAGCCCAGGAGAATTCCAGTTGGAGCTTAACTTTTGAGAATAGCCATTCTCTCAAAGTGCCCTATCGGGGCACAGTTTGGGTGGATGTGAGAAACCGGGAGGTTTTGAAGGTCTCTCTGAACACTACGCAATTGCCTTCCAACTTTCCTATTTCCTATGCCGAAACGACCACAGAGTATGGTTATGGCTCTATTGCCGGGATAGAGGGGGAACAGTTCTTACTTCCTTTGCGGGCTGAGTTGATTATGCGGGAAACACGCCAGCGCACCAGTTCCCGAAACGAGATTGAATTTCGCAATTTCCGAAAGTTCACTTCAGACGTCAAGTTGGTGCCGGATGAGCAATCACCCTCTGAGAAAAGTCCCAGCCAAAAGACCAGATGAGCCGCGAATCAGCGGGAACAGAAAAAAATAGAAACTCAATTCTTGTCCTTTCACGCCCCGTCGGCCTTGTGCGAACTCTAATGAAAATCTTGTTCCTGTTGTCTGGGTAGCCACGGTCAATTCGTTTTTTGAATTGGCCCTGGGCTTTTCATGGAATGATAATCTGCCTACGACCCCTAAAGATCGGGCGCCGATCGTGGCTATGCCACGGATATCGATGGCAGAGCCCTTGGCTACTTCATACAGAAGGGCAAAGTTACTCCTGCCCCTTTCCCTTTCGACCAACTGCCCCTCACCCGCCCTTCGGTCACCCTCTCCCTTAGGGAGAAGGGAAGGTGTGAAAAAATGCGCCGGGTCAGGGCACCCGGCCTACAAGGCATCCGCAAGACCTTTAGAATCATTGATAGGCCGCGTGCCCTCACGCGGCGTCCTCCACAATCACGAATTTTTCCTACCTTCAGGGGCTGGGGGTGTGGGAGATTGTCACAAGTGTTAGTGCTCTTGTATTAGTAACTCTTGAGACGACATTACATTTCGAGCAATAAGACCGTTTCGCATAAAGAATCCGGTCATTGAAGAACGGTGTAAATTCCCATGCGTTGAGCGCATGGTCACGAGCTTGTCAAAAAAAGCACTCCCATAGTGATACCCATCCTTAAGGCTTACGAGCACACTGGCGCGATTGGTCACATGATTCGTCACCCCGCGGTAAAGGGTGTTGACTGCATCGGCGTACTCGTGTTCGGCCGTGGCTTCAAACCACGACTCGAAGGAGGCAAAACCTTCGGAATCAAACTGATTTTGCTTCAACATCCGGTCAATTACGCTCTTGAGTAAAAGTGGATCCCCCTCATCCAAAATGTACTTCAGGCGCTTCCGGTCATCAGTTGCCCTGATCCTGGCCGTCCCGCTCGAAGAAACAATCCTGACGACGCCATGGTCCAGGTACACAGAAAAATCAACGCCTTCAAGCCAGGATAGAGACTTGGCCAGTTTCTCAACGCTTTGAGGCTGGCAATACAAGGGAAGCGCGCCAACCAGTCCAAATCCTGGATAGACCACACTTCTTTCATTCCGGATAGACGATTCTAGGTTGAATCCTCTTTTTCTTAGAAAATTCTCAAGATCCATTCTCCGATTTTGAACATGACTATTCCCATGGTCTGAAAAGACAATGAAGTCCAATTGTCCCTGTTGCTCAACATAAATCTCACGCAACAAGCTGTTGACCTCCAACAAATACCTTTGGAATTCTTCCCGGCTCATGACATGGCAGATGGAATCAGTCGAGCAGACGTGAGCCTTGAACTCTGTCAAGTTGCTTCGAGAGTATTGCTTAAGAAATCTGCCCAGATCCGCTCGATAGGTTCTTACAGGAATGATATAGGCCAGACCTTTAAAGACTCCGGGCTCGTCGTAATCCAACACATCCAGGTAAGGCATTCTGACTTTGGACACGGTGCTGGTAGCTCCTCCGGCGATCTGATTGCGCTGCACATCATAATAAAGGTTCTCGTAACCGGGAACTGGCGCGGTATGCAGAGCTTCGGTCAATGCGACATCGCTTAGAGAGGGGAAAGAACTGATCAACTTTCCGGGGCGCGAGAATTCGCGAAAATAACCCCGGTCCCAAAGACTGGCCATGTCCTCATAGGGAACTCCATCCAAGCATACAATCAACTTTCGGTGTGAAGACCTATCTGATTGCGAGGATGCGTTTAGGGTGCTTACCTCTCGATTACCAATCTGCAAACGATCGACCCGGCCGTCATGGTCGCTGTCGATCTCGATAACATTGACATGGCCTTTCTGGGAAACAGTGTCAAGACGCCATGTGTCAATGGCGCCGTCGTGATTGCTGTCGATTCTTTCCAAGATCCTCACCTTGAAAGGCACTTGTAGTCCCCAGGTGGAATAGGAATAGACAACCCAGACGAGCAGGGCAAGCGTAAAGAGCAAGAGTGATTTCTTCAAGCTCATGAAGTCTTGCAGGACGGCGAAACAGGGAAGTTTCGCCGGTTCTCCGTTTCACCCTCTGTCCGATTCAGTCCCCTGGGACGATCAAAGAGAGGGTGTCCTCTTCAATTGAGAAATTCTGTGGCAGGTGGCCCACTAGTTCTCCGTCGACCTGAACCTTTATTTCCGGGTTCCCAAAAGCCTCGATTTTTCTACCTCTAAGCATTTTTACATCGGGCAAGATCGTATGCCGTCCCAAGACAACAAACCCCAAGTAATACAAATAGCGCCAGCGGCTGTTTCCCTGAAAAAGGCAGATCTCGAACTGATTGGAAAATAAATCGGCCTGTGAGGTAATCTGAAAAGGGCCTCCATAGTTTTTGGCTTTGCTAATGATGGCAAAACTCGCTTGAGCGGATTGGCCATCTACGACCAACTCGAAGATAGGAAAGTCATATCGGAAGAGCTGTTGAATTCCGGCAATCCAGAAGGCTCCTTCGCCTAATCGGTGTTTCAGTTTGCTATTAGAGGACTCTATGATCCCAGCATCTACCCCGATGCCTGCCATTAAGATGAAGTAGCGGTCATTAACTCTTCCGAGCGAAATCCGGCGGATTGTACCAGATTTTATGAGATTGACAGATTCGACCAAATTTCGGGGCAATCCAATCTCTTTGGCTAACACGTTAGCAGTGCCCGCAGGAAGGATCATCAGTGGGACTCGAGATTTCGCCATGCCGCCAATCACTTCATTGATCGTCCCATCACCTCC
>JBGOVH010000445.1:0-3514 GCA_041478005.1 Terriglobia bacterium
ATGTGAGCCGACCCCATTGAGGATCGTCTCAACCGGAGAACAAAAGGACGCCTGAAGTCTTCCGGTTAACAAGGGAGGAAGGTTATGCCGGGTTTGAAAGATCCTACAGAAGCCGGAATGAGTGGAGAGCAGAAAGGTCCTCTAGTTGAAAGGGACTGGCGATATGCAGAGCATAACATTACACAGGCGAGGGAGAGAGGGAGCGTGACAAGGTCCTTCAAAGGTGCCTCCAGCATGATGGATGTCTCAGAAAGCCCGAAGGGAGCAGACACCAATTCCGCCTCAACTTCAGAGCAAAACCTGCAAAAACTTTTGCGCGATTTGGAAGGGTTCAAAAGAACCAACCATCCGTCAACCCAGGAAGAATTTGGGTCCGGGCCCGCCTATCTAAGCCGTTTCCTGGAACGAGCTAGAGCACATTTTGAGAACCAGGATTTCGAAGCTTGCCTAAAAGTCTTACAGGAGAGCCTCAAACTGGCACCCGGCAATCCTGAAATCCTATCGCTGGTTGAGAAGGCGCGAGAAAAATGTGCAATTCAGCGTGCAGAACCCGATTTGGCAGATCGCATCGCAAAGTTCAAGACGGAAGCCATAGACTTATTTCAACAAGGGAAATACAGCGAGTGCGTCGCAAGGTTCAAGTTACTCCACGAACTGGAGCCAGCAAACTGTGATCTCCGTCACTATCTGGAAATCAGCCAGGAGCAAGTCCAACAACAGCAGTCGCATCTGAATTCGATTGGAACTCCCCCATCGACAGATCCTGACACAGAGACGACAGAAGCTCCCGCACCCGATGTTCCGACACTGGCTTTGCCTTCTCCTAATGAACCTCTTCCACAGGTAGTTTCGGTGGAGCCTCAAAGACCGAGCATCCCTGTAGTTTCTGCAGCGGAGCCCATCTTGCCACTCCCCTTGACACAAAGAGATTCTATCGCTGAAGTCATTCCTGAATTTGCATCAAAGTCTCCGGCCGGGACACCCGTTTTTCCAAGCTCAAATCACCCGGTTGTAAGCCAATCAGAAGATCTCACCTTAGTCCGCAAAGAGGCTGAATCCGAAATCGCTCTGGACGAAGTGTCAGGCACTCCGGAAGCCACGGCCCAACTCTCACAGAAAAAACTTAAGATCGCCTATCTCACGGGAGTGGGACTAGTGATTGGAGCCGTTCTCGGAATGTGGCTGGCTCTAGGTCCGACAAGGCGTTTGAGTTTACAGGAAGATCAATCGCTTGGAAACAAAGACACTGTGGAGGAGGAACCGAAGGATCAAGTTCAGCTCAACAACGACTCTACGTCCTCTGCTAAAGAGGACCCGCAAACGCTAGCACAAAAGTCTTTCAAACAGGGAAAGCTGGTAGAGGCAAGCCGGTATTGCGATACCATTCTGGAAAAAGATCCTGACAACCGCAATGCTCTTCATTTAAGGCAGGAAATTCGTGAGCGTTTCTCCAATCTCGGCAGTCAGGCCATGGCGAACCAGCGTTGGGAAGAAGCCCGCAGCGTCTGGAGCAATCTGCTGAGGGCCTTCCCGAACGACCGCGAAGCAGTCCGCCAACTCAGTGTGGCAAGAATCAATCTCAAGAAACAGGAACAGATGGCCAGTGCCACCAAATTGGAATTGCAGAAAAAGGTGCACGACCTGCACCAACAGATTTCCCAGGCTTTCAGCTCTGGCAACTATCTTCCACCGAGCTCGGGGAATGCCATGGATCTGGTCCAGCAGCTTGATACTCTTTCTCCTAACGACTCTTTCGGCAGGGAAAAGCTCGATCAAATCTTCCGGGAGCTGACGGCCCAGGCAAACCGAGCTCTTCAGGCCAAAGATCATGCCCATGCGAGTACACTGATCCGGCAGATCCAAACGTACTTTCCCGAGGCGCCCGAGCTGAGGGTCTTGCGCGACAGGATCAAAGCTGAAGAGGCCCGCGTTGCGGAAGCCCGAAGCTCCTGGATGCAGAGGGTGGAATCGGCGATTGCTGCAGGTCGTTTCGTCACGCCTCCGAATGATAATGCGGTGGCCTATTGCAACCAGCTCCTCCTGCTCGAACCTCAGAATCCGAAGGCACTCGGACTGAAGAAAGAGAGTGCGGCCAAAGCGGTGGCCCAGGCTAAGACGTTAGTTCAGGAAGGGAGATATGATGACGCAAGGGCCGATTACTCCTCCCTGCTCTATCTTTCCCAAAACGAAAGCCAGCTTCCCCTTAATGCCCAGGAACTCAAAACTGAAATGGAAAGGCTTGCCTTTAGCGCTTACGCCGTGGTCCACGATCATGCCATTGGAAGCTGCACAGGACGGCTGAGATTCAATGCTTATCAGATCGCTTTTATCCCCTCAACCGATTTAAAAGATGGGTTTACCTCAAAGATCTCTGAAATCGAGAAGTTAGAACCAGGAGATAAGCTAAAAATTCTCCTGAAAGGCAAAACTTATCGATTCCAGGCCAACTCCACAAAGAATGCCCAAGAAAATCACGCGAAAATAGGCGACATCTATCAGCGGCTAAGTACGCTCCTTGCCAGCAACAAGTAGTGTCTTGGAGGTCCATTCATTTGGCCTCCTTGTTGCATTCCTTTTGCCTGGAACCTGACATGGCAAGTCTGTCAGCTTCCTTGGGAAGGCAGCCTAAGAAATTAACTCATTGAGACTTAATCCTGTTATCTAGCTGATAGCGAGTATACGGATTAGAGTGGGGGCCAATATCTTGACGAGGCAGGCAGAACTTTCCTAGCTCTTCACGCTCTCACGACTCCACGTCCGCTGGTAGAGGGATGATTCGGATTCCATTTCTAACTCAATGCCAAACCTTAGTTTATGCATGATCGTGCGTAACGAAGAAAAGTCCATTGGCCGGTGTTTAGGCAGTGTCAAAGATTTTGTCGGAGAAATTGTTGTCGTTGACACGGGTTGCGCGGACCAAACGCTCGAGATTGCACAGGCTTTCGGCGCCAAGATCTTTCATCATCCCTGGACTGGAGACTTCAGTGAGTCTCGAAATTATTCCATTGATCAAGCTAAGGGAGAATGGATCCTGATCTTGGATGCAGATGAACAACTAGCCAGGCGGGACAGCATCCAACTGGCGACCTTGATCAAAAGTCATCAGTACCTGGGATACAGCCTGATTCAGAGAAGCTATTTGTGGGACGCAACGGTGGCTTGTTCCAAGCCAAACCCTGGGAACTATAGCGAAGGCGCCGAATTCAGCAATTGCGTTGACGTTTCCGTGATTCGCCTTTTCCGCAATCTGCCTTCGATACGCTACTGCGGTCGAGTGCACGAGTTGTTGGAGCCGGTTTTTGGGTCAGGTTCGAAGTCCAGAGCGCATGCACTACAAAAAGAACCTCTACCTGGAATTAGGTTGGAAGAAATTGCGAGACAACCCACAAGATGCCTGAACTCACTTTGAGCTGGCAATTCAGCGTCAAGAATCTTGATGTGCTGAATATCAATCCAAGTCACGTGGAGAGTCTGTTTTATCTGGGAGCTTTGCAGGTGAATCATGGGCAAACCG
>JBGOVH010000345.1:0-4150 GCA_041478005.1 Terriglobia bacterium
AATGGGCCTTCGTTTCAGGAGGGGCTAACAATCCTCCCGTCGGAAGAGCTGGGTCGTCATTTCGATTAAAGGGAAGCTTTTCAGTGAAAGGCTGTAAAGCAGGTGGGGTCAAAGTCAAAGACGCCGATTTCTGTGAAAAGGACTCCCTCTCATCTCCTTTCGGTCCTGTAGCCGCGGATGCATCGATGTTTAATGTCAATCCATTTCCAGCTATTTCAGCGGCAAATCCCAACCGCTCGATTGGCGGCGCATCAAACGGACTGCTCAGGTCTGGAGAATGCCAGGAACTTTTCCGCGCAGGAAACGGAGCCTGAGGACGCGATTCCATCAATGTCTTCCGCACTGTATCGCGCAAGAAATCGTGAATGAGCGATTGATGCCGGAAGCGCACCTCCGTTTTAGAGGGATGGACATTTACATCCACCTCGCGATATGGCATCTCAATAAAGAGCAGCACTACAGGGAAAATGCCGGCAGGCAGTATGTTGCGATACGCTTCGTTGAGCGCATGGAGAATGATCTTATCTCGCACCATGCGGCGATTAACAAAAAAGTAGAGTGAGTTTCGATTCAGCCGGTGGACCTCGGGTTTGGAAATGAATCCATGAACCCGTATCCATTCTTTTTTCTCGTTCGGTTCTCCATTCTCACTCTCATCCTGGTAAAAAACGGGGACCTCGTTTTTGATCTCAACCAATTGACCGAGGAGTTCTCGTCCAAACACTTGAAATACTCGCTCGCGCAATTCGGAGACCGATTGAAAATCGAAGATGGTCGAACCTGCGCTCCTTAAGAGAAATCTCCCCTCCGGATGAGCCAGGGCATATTGGGTAGTGAAATTGACAATGTGGCTGAGTTCTGTGCTGTCAGACTTGAGAAATTTTTTTCGCGCAGGCACATTGAAGAAGAGATCGCGAACCGTGATAGAAGTTCCCGCCGAGCGTGCAATTTCCTTGACCCCAACCAGCCTGGCCCCGGAAATCTCGACCGCGGTTCCCACCGTGCAACTCTCGTGTCGCGTCTCCAGCAATAATCGGGAGACGCCGGCAATGCTGGGCAAGGCTTCACCGCGGAAACCCAGAGTCGCGATTTCCATAAGATCATCGGCCCGATGCAGTTTGCTGGTGGCATGCCGTTCAAAAGCCAGCAAAGCGTCGTCGGGCGTCATGCCTTCGCCGTTGTCCTGAACGCGAATAAACCGCCTTCCACCCGATTCCACGTCGATCTCCAGGCTATAGGCACCGGCGTCGAGAGAATTTTCGAGGAGTTCTTTGACCACCGAGGCAGGGCGCTCTACCACTTCCCCCGCGGCGATTTTGTTGGCTAGAGCTTCAGGCAGGACACGGATCTTGGACATTTGACTACCAGGATAAGTGAGGCGTGATACGTGAAGAGCTTTCACGTTTCACGCCTCACGTTTCACCCTGACATTTTCACTTTCCTAGGAATCTGATGCCCAGCTCGTCCAGCTGCTTCTTGTCTACGGGAGTTGGGCATTCGGCCATCATATCAACTGCACGGGCGGTTTTGGGGAAAGCAATCACATCACGAATAGAATTCTCGCCAGCCATCAGCATTACAATCCGATCCAATCCCAGAGCGATCCCGCCATGCGGCGGCGTTCCGTATTCCAAAGCTTCCAGAAAAAAACCAAAACGGAGTTTTACCTCTTCATCACTGAGACCCAGCGCCTTGAAAACAGTAGCTTGAATATCCTGGCGATGAATACGAATGGATCCGCCACCGATCTCCATCCCGTTTAAGACAAGATCGTAGGCATTGGCTCGAACACTGCCCGGATCAGAAAAGATCTTCTCCACGTCTTCTTCTACGGGAGAGGTAAAAGGGTGATGACTAGCTACGAAACGTTTCTCAGTTTCGTCATACTGGAACATTGGAAAATCGGTCACCCAGAGGAAGGTGAGCGCGTTGGCTCCCATCAGTTTCTCTTGCTTTCCAATCTGCAAGCGGACGGCATTCAAAGACTCCGCCACAATTTTCTTGCTTCCAGAAATTATTAGTAGCAAGTCACCTGGGTTAGCCCCTGCTTTCTGGGCCATCTCCTGGCACTTTTCCTGCCCCAGATTCTTCATTAGAGGAGACTGAATCTCACTCCCCATAACCTTAATATACGCCAGAGTGCCAGCCCCAAAAACCCGCGCGACGGCCGTCAAATCATCCAGCTGTTTGCGCGAATAGCTGTCACATCCAGGGATACAAACGCCCTTCACCTGGCCGCCGTCATCGATTGCGTTCCTAAACGGTGGAAAATCTGAGTCGGTAAAGAGGGGGGTGAAATCAATGAACTCCAAGCCAAACCGCATATCGGGCTTGTCTGACCCGAAACGGTCCATCGCTTCGCGATAAGAAAGACGCAGGAAGGGAGTCTGAATCTTAGCGTCGTTAACAGCGAAGATCTCGGCCATCAGGGGTTCAACCACTTGAAATATTGTTTCAGGCTGGGCAAATGACATTTCGATATCGACCTGTGTAAACTCCGGCTGGCGGTCGGCTCGCAGGTCTTCGTCACGGAAACAGCGCACAATTTGAAAGTACTTGTCCATTCCGGCAATCATCAACAGCTGTTTAAAAATCTGCGGAGATTGTGGCAGGGCATAGAAGGAACCGCTGTAAAGCCGCGATGGGACCAGGTAGTCGCGGGCTCCCTCCGGGGTAGACTTGGTGAGAAAGGGTGTTTCAATTTCATAAAAGCCCTGCAAGTCCATATAGCGACGAACGGCCTGTGTTATCTGGTGCCGAAGTTTGAAATTGCGCGCCAGTTTAGATCGCCTCAAATCCAAATAACGATATTTCAGGCGCAGGTCTTCAGAGGTGTTGATGTCATCCTCGATGGGGAAAGGAGGAGTTTTGGCTTCGTTCAATATGAAGAGCTCGGAGCCCAGGATCTCAACCTCACCTGTGGCGATTGCCGAATTCACAGTGCTCGGATCCCTTTGCAGGACTTTCCCCCGGACTGAAATGACGTACTCGGAACGGAGACTCTTGGCCTTTTGGTGAGCTTGAGACGCATGATCGGGATTAAAGAGGATCTGGGTTACGCCCTCACGGTCCCTCAAATCAATGAAGATGAGATGTCCCAGATCGCGCCTTCGGGCTACCCAACCCATAAGAAGCACTTCCTCACCAACGTGAGTTGTTCTCAGTTCCCCACAAGTATGTGTTCTTTCCAATGAGTCTAAATGATCCAATAGCAAATTCATTTCTCCTTAGATTTCAACTTCGAACCGATTTCTTGTTCCGAGACTGCTATCTGTTTCCCATCGCTCATACTTCTCAACTGAAACTTTCCAGTCCGCAACTCTGAGTCTCCAATGATCAAGACATAGGTCGCTTGCAGCTTGTTGGCTAACCTCATTGCACTTTTCAGACTTCGTGTTTCAAAGTCAAGAGCGCAGTAAACTCCTTTCAGGCGCAAGTCACGGGCGATGAGGACAGCTTTCTCGAAAGAGGCTTCTCCCACGGGTGCCAGGAAAAGTGTCGGGGATGAGACAGTCGCCACTTTCCCCGCCTGAAGCAAGACCAGCAGAATCCTTTCGAGCCCCAGGGCAAAACCGAAACCCTTGGTGGGTGCTCCTCCTAGAGCTTCTGCCAACCCGTCGTATCTTCCTCCACCTATCAGTGTATTCTGGGAGCCAAGGGCGTCGCTTGTGATTTCGAAGGTAGTGCGAGTGTAGTAGTCGAGTCCCCGTACCAGCCGAGGCATAACTCTGAATTCGATTCCTCTTCCTTTCAGATAACTCAAGAACTTCTGGAAATGCTGCCGGCACCCTTCATCCAGAAATTCTGAAATTTCGGGAAGAGACTCGATAAAAGGCTGGCAGGATTCTACCTTGCAATCCAATACGCGCAGCGGGTTGGTCTGAATGCGTTGCCGACAATCCTGACAAAGATTTTCTTGGACCCCAGCCAGAGCCCCCTTTAGACTTTCCAGGAATCGAGGCCTGCAATTGGAACATCCGATGGAGTTCACCAGAAGGTGGTGACCGCAAATGCCAATCCTGTCCAGGAAGAGCTGAAGCATTTCCAGAACTTCCGCTTCTATCGCCGGGTTATCTGATCCAAGGACCTCGGCTCCGATCTGATGAAACTGGCGGTAACGCCCTTTCTGGGGCCGCTCTCGCCGAAACAT
>JBGOVH010000198.1:0-5475 GCA_041478005.1 Terriglobia bacterium
GAGGAGTGTCTACGATCAAACAGGATTTCTCCTCAACTCGGCAAACTCATTCGCTCTTATGGATTCTTCCATCCTTTGCCTGGCTCCTGTTCTTCATCTTCTTGCCATTGGTTTTTATTTTCTTGTTGAGTCTGACTCGACGGGAACCTAACGGTGAAATCGAATGGGCACTGGGCGTATCTAACTACCTTCGCGCATTTGACAAACTCTATGCCGTCATTTATGTTCGCTCAGTCTTTCTAGCCAGTGCCTGCACGCTTATTTGCCTTATCCTGGCTTTCCCGGTCGCTTATTTCATTGCCTTACAAAAGTCGGTCAGCGCTAAGAACGTCCTACTATTCCTAGTCACACTGCCATTTTGGTCGAGTTTCCTGGTTCGGACTTATGCCTGGATCATCATCCTTAGAAGCGAGGGCTTGATCAATAAAGGGTTAGTTCAATGCGGGCTTGTTCATGAACCACTGAACCTGCTTTATAACAATTTCGCCATACTCATAGGGCTGGTTTATGGTGAACTTCCTTTCATGATCTTGCCCCTTTATACGGTCCTGGAGAAAATCGAGAAATCTCTTCTTGAAGCTTCTTCAGATCTGGGAAGTTCTCCACACCAGACTTTTTTCAGAGTGATTCTTCCCCTCTGCCACTCAGGAATTGCAACCGGAGTGATCCTGGTCTTTATTCCTTCTCTCGGCGCATTCATCACACCTGACCTATTAGGTGGCGCAAAATCCTTGATGGTCGGAAATCTGATTCAAAGCCAGTTCGCCATTATTAGAGACCGGCCTTTCGGATCAGCCATTGCCTTCCTGCTGACGACTGTAGTGCTGGTCTTGCTTGGTCTCAGCTACAAAACCACCAAACGCATCGCCGAGGTCAAGATCCTGTGAATTCACATTCGCGGCGCATTGACCATCCCAAACTACTGTTTGCCTCGCTGGGGATTTTCGCGTTCCTCTATTTTCCGCTGGTAGTGATGACCTTGTTTTCTTTCAACCAATCCCGTTTGATGATGGATTGGCAGGGCTTTACGACTATGTGGTATCGCATTTTGGTTCACGACACACGGCTGCTGGATTCTCTGTCAAACAGCGTTTGGGTTGCTGTTTGGACGACCTTACTGAGTCTGGTCATCGGCGTTCCTGCAGGGGTTGTGCTCAGCAGAGATGCAGAGCGAGAACTGAAAAGAGGGAAGGTTTTTTTTGACGTCTTGATTCTTTTGCCATTGGTGGTCCCGGAAATTGTTCTGGCGGTTGCTTTCGCGGGACTCTATGGATTTGCCCGGATCCGCTTGAGTTTTGTGACCATCGTCGTCACGCATGTCGCCTTCAGTTTGTCTTACGTCATCATGCTCGTGCGCGCGCGAATGTCACGACTGGATTATACCCTGGTGGAGGCAGCCATGGATTTGGCTGCGAATGAGAGCTTGGTGTTCTTGCGTGTCATTCTGCCTCATTTGACACCAGCGCTGATCTCCGCCGCGTTGATGGTTTTCATCATTTCCTTAGACGATTATGTAATCACGTCGTTTGTCGCCGGTGTCGGAAATACCACCCTCCCGCTGCAGATTTACTCCATGACCAAAGAAGGGCTCACGCCTGAAATCAATGCGGTCTGTACTGTCCTAATGATAGTCACTGTGGCTATTGTTTTGGTGACGCAATGGGTGCAACGCTCTGCCCTGTCCTGGCACAAAACTGTTTTCAGCCTCCTTCTTGTGGCGAGTCTGATCGGCGCGCCACTGGGGTGGCATCAATATAGTGTTTCCCGGGAGCATCGCCAGGTGCTGAACCTATTTATCTGGTCGGCCTATTTGGCTCCCGACACCTTGAAAGTTTTTGAGCAGCGTTTTAATGCCCGTGTTCTGTTCGATCTTTATGATTCCAATGAAGCGCTCCTGGCCAAACTGGAATCGGGAAATGCAGGCTACGACTTGATTGTCCCCGGAGACTACACAGTGCAGATTCTGCGGCGACGCCGTTTGCTCAGCCCGCTGGATAAGAGTCAGATTCCAAATCTGGAAAAGAATTTGTATCCACAATTCTTGAATAAACAATTTGATCCGGGAAACCAGTATTCGGTTCCCTACATGTGGGGGATTACCGGTATTGGTTACCGAAAAGACCTTGTCAGCGATCCAGTGACAAGTTGGAGGGATTTGTGGGCGGAGAAATATCGCAACAAGATTGTGATGCTGGACGATATGCGTGAGAATTTCGGGGCTGCGTTGAAATTGGCCGGGTTTTCAATCAATAGTCGTGAACCAAGCCAGGTACAGCAAGCCAAAAAGCTCCTGGAATTGCAAAAACCATTGTTGCAGGCCTACAACAGTTCAAACTTTCAGGAGGTGCTGGCATCCGGTGATGCCTGGCTGGTCCAGGGTTGGAATGGTCAAATCGCAAAAGCCGCTCAGGAGAACCCCAATATTGTCTTCTCTGTGCCACGTGAAGGGACCATACTGTTCATCGACTCCTTTTGTATCCCGTTGGATGCCCCACACAAGAAACTCGCTCACCAGTTTGTGAACTACATGCTTGAGCCCGAGACTGCTGCTGCAGTCGTCAATCATACTGGCTACACGGTCGCCAATCGGGCTGCACGCCCTTATATTAGAAGGTCTCTGCTAAGCGATCCCGCATTGTTTCCGGAGAGCGGAACACTCAATCAGTGTGAAATGCTGGAGGATCTTGGAGAGTCGGTCCTCATGTATGATCGGTTTTGGACGGAGATCAAATCGAAGTGAGTGAAGCCTGTAAGGAGACGCATGAATCGGTTCCTGATTATTTTTGCCTTGTTTTATTTGGCAGAGCAGATCCTCGAGTCAGCCCTGACGTTATTAAATCTTAGATACATTGAAAAACACGAGAGCCAAGTCCCAACTTACTTCAAGGACAAGCTTACTCTGGGAGAATATGGTAAGAGCGTTGCCTACACCCGGGAAAAAGGAAGGTTCGGTCTGATTTCCTCCTGGTCGGAAGTCCCGATCTTTTGGGGAATGTTGCTCAGTGGGTTCTTCGGACAATTGGATCTCTGGGCGCGTTCATTCGGTCATGCGTCCATCTTGACCGGGCTAATCTTCTTTGCCACGGTATCGAGCCTCTTCTTCTTGGTTGGCCTTCCGTTCAACCTTTACTCCACATTTGTCATTGAGAAGAGGTACGGATTCAACAAAATGACTTGGAAAATATGGCTTGCGGATTTTCTCAAGGGACTTGCCTTGTCTATTGCGATTGGGGGGCCGATATTGGCAGCAATTCTGTGGTTTATGGATCGTACCCTGGGAGGGTTGTGGTGGCTTTACGTTTGGATATTCCTCTCTCTGTTTCAGCTTTTCATGACTTCGATCTTTGCGGTTTTTATCATTCCTCTATTCAATCGCCTGACTCCTCTGGAGGAAGGAAGCCTCAAGGAGCGAATCCAAGTTCTTGCACAGAAGATAAACTTCAAAATGTCGGGAATTTTCAAGATGGACGGTTCAAAGCGTTCCACGCACTCCAACGCGTTTTTCGTTGGAATGGGAGCTTTTCGCCGGATCGTTTTGTTTGATACTCTGATTCAATCGCTGAGCGAAAGCGAACTGCTGGCAGTTTTGGCTCATGAGATGGGGCATAACGTCAAGAAGCATATCCGGACTGGACTGGTGATGGGACTGACAATGTCGCTCGCCGGATTATACATTCTCTCACTCATGGTCAGCCAATCTTGGTTCTATGAAGCGTTTGGGTTCAAACAATCCTCTTCCTACGCAGCTCTGTTTGTGTTCATGAAGGCGGCAGGTACGTTTACATTCTTGCTTGGCCCCCTGGCTTCTATGCTTTCCAGGAAGCATGAATACGAGGCAGATCGTTTTGCTGCAGAGAGCATCGGAGATCGTGAACCGATGATCCAAGGACTGGTCAAGCTGACAAAAGACAACCTCTCAAACCTGACGCCGCATCCTCTTTACAGCTTTTTCTACTATTCTCACCCCACTGTCATGGAAAGAATCAGAGCGCTGGAGAAATTGTGAAGGGACCTTGGTAATTGGCTGGATGCCCCCCAGGGCTCTAAGGATCGTCACGAAATGAGTCTGGGACTTTCGCCCACAATGATGCCCCCTCAATATGCAAGGCACTGGGTCTATAGGTGGAACGCGCGCTCCGTCGCGCGTTTGAGTTGGAGAGGGCAAGCGTGGGCAGGAGCGCCCACTCCACCATGCGCACTTGGAGGCTTTCCATGTCTATTGCAAAATTCTATCCCACGCGTCTCCACCATGAACTTCCCTCATGGGTAGACTCCTCGGGCGCGATCTTCCATATTCGAATTCGAACTGCCAAAGAGAACCCGGTTCCGATGACTGACCAGAGTCTGGCGCCAAAGCTTCTGGACTCGGTACTGGAATATGTCCGAAGGCAAATCTGGTGGCCGAGCCTGTTCCTGATCATGCCGGACCACATCCATGCTTTGCTCTCATTCAACCCTGCACGGCGAATGAGTCGAGTTGTGGGGGATTGGAAGAAATGGAACCACCAAGAAAACGGGGTTCTCTGGCAGGACAATTTTTTCGATCATCGGTTACGCCGCGATGCGTCTCTGGAAGAGAATGCGACTTACATTCGAAGAAACCCTGTGGTCAAGGAATTCTGCTCCAGCCCCGAAGAATGGCGCTGGGTGTTAGATAGTGAACTCATACGCAAGGCACTGGGCCTATAGGTGGAACGCGCGCTCGGTCGCGCGTTTGCAGTTAGTGAGGGCAAGCGTGCGCGGGAGCGCCCGCTCCACCCCTGTGTAAACGAGAAAAATATTCTCGTAAGGGCCCGCATAACGGGCTAAGAAGACGACTGGCGTCTGACGAACTCGTAGATAATTTCGGCGCAGGAAACAACATCAGAGGCAAGAACATATTCCTCCAGAGAGTGTAAGCCTGCGCCTCGAGGGCCGAACAAGAGAGAGGGGATACAGGCTTCAGACAACAAGGCGGCGTCAGTCCAAAAGGTGGCTGCACCCCACTCCACAAGGTCGGGCAGGAGCGTGTGAGCTGTCTTGAAAAAGCTTTCGAGTACTGGATGAGTTCGATCGACTTCAAAGGGAGCGCGAGAGCATACAAGGTGGCTATGGCTGCTAAATTGTGGTTCCAACCGCGCAAGTTTTTCAAGAATGATATTCAGTTCTCCTTCCAGCTGGTCATTTGATTCGTGAGGAAGAGTTCTCCTTTCGTACTTGAGAAGGCATCGATCGGGGTAACTGCTCCATTCGCGTCCACCCTGAATGATCGATGCATGAAGAGACGCAAAGCCAAGGAGAGGATGAGGGGCCCCTGACTGCAATCGTAGGTCTAGCGCGTCGAGTTCCTGCAAGACTTGTCCCATGGCTCGGATCGCGTCTACTCCTTCTCGAGGGCGGCTTCCGTGGGCGGCCACACCCTGGGTCGTAACTTCCATCCAGGCAAACCCCTTGTGCGCGCTGCAGACTTTCAGATCTGTGGGTTCCATAATGAGC
>JBGOVH010000062.1:0-9362 GCA_041478005.1 Terriglobia bacterium
AAACCAATTGTTAGCAGCCTGTTAGCAAATGAGGAAAATGACGATCAAGAGGAGGACTTGCCGGAAAGACTGAACTAACCTATAAGGTGTGGAGCAATAACGGGTTGGAAGAATTGAAGAGCTAGGAGATTTGGTTGCGGGGGCGGGATTTGAACCCGCGACCTTTGGGTTATGAGCCCAACGAGCTACCAGACTGCTCCACCCCGCGTCAAATTGTTGGTGCGATTATAGGTAGGTACGAGGTCTTCAGTCAAGGCAATTGTTTGCTCAGCCGCCTGAGTAGAGTGAGGAGGCAAAGGGTGACCTGTGCCTCCTGTGCCAAGGCTCTATGGACGCCACTGCACACCTCATAAGGGGGGTGTGCGTGTGTTGAAATCATCTAAGGAACACACCTCGGTCGCCAGTGATAAACTCACTTTGGGTTCCGAGGTGAATTTGGAGCCATCTCTTCTGCAGGCTTATTGGTGGTGATCTTGACCTCTCCGGGCTTCACGAGGCCTAACTCTTCCCGGGCGATCTTCTCAATGACTTTCGGGTCCTTCTTCAAGGATTTGATTTCATTCATGGTCTCCTTGTTATCTTGCCTGAGCTGCTCAAGATGCTGGTTCAGCTCCCGATTGCGTTCCTCCATCCGTCTCAATTCAAAATAGCCTTTCTTTCCAAAAAGCGCATTCACTAAAGCTAAAAATAAAACAAGACTTACCATCACAATTGAAAGCCGCTTGAAGAAAGAGGTTTTGGATTTTTCAATCATCATCAATCACCTAAGACAAATTTTTTTGCCACCTCGGTCAATCGCTCAAGGTCTTCCGGACGGTGCGCCTCTACATAGCAGCGTGCTACCGGTTCGGTTCCCGAGAGTCTAAGTAAAATCCAGGTGCCATCTTCCAGAATCATTTTCAACCCGTCCTTACGGTTGAATTCTACAACCTGTTTCCCACCGAGGTTTGCGGGAGGATCCTCCAGCCTGGATTGAACATTCTCCTTGAGCTGGGGAGTTAGATGGAGATTAAGACGAATTGTATAAAAATGGCCCACCTTTTTTTGCAGAGCATCAAGCTGCTGGTGAAGACTCTTACCTCGGTGTGCCACCATTTCGGCCACCAGCAGACAGGCCAGAATCCCGTCTTTTTCTGGCACATGGCCTTTAATGGTGAGGCCGGCTGATTCTTCGCCACCGATGATGATCTTGTCTTCCTTGATCAGTTCCCCGATATATTTGAATCCAACCGGCGTCTCATATAGTTGGCGTCCGTGAGCTTTTGCAACTGCATCCAGGAAGTGTGAAGTTGCGACGCTTCGGGCAGCGCCCTCAGTCCATCCGCGAGTTTCTATCAGATAATCCAGCAACAATGGGATGATCTGGTTCGGTGGGACAAATTCTCCGTTCGCGTCCAATATCCCAAACCGGTCGGCATCTCCATCGGTGGAGAGTCCTAGATCAGACCGATGTCTAGTGATGCTCGTCCGGAGCTCCTCAAGATACTCTTCAGCCGGCTCCGGCGGATTCCCACCAAACAGCACGTCTCTATAGTTATGAATGCTATGGACCGGGATCCCTTCATCCATCAAAATCTTGTCAAAGTAACCGCATGCTGTTCCGTAAAGCGGGTCGTAACTAATCCTCATTCCAGATTTCCGGATCAGTGGCAAATCCACCTTGGTCGCCAGCATCTTTAAGTATTCAGGGGCTGGGTCGATATTCTCAATCAGAGCAGAATTTGGCGTCCATTCGTTGTAAGACTGCTTTTGGTCACGCAGCCTTTCAATATTCGCCTCAATTTGGGTTGTAATTTCAGGCAGCGCGGGAGCCCCATCCGCACTGGAGAATTTCAGCCCACAATATTCTCCAGGATTATGGCTGGCCGTGAAGTTTATTCCCCCATGGGCTTTGCGCCTGAGGATTTCATAAGCAATCGCCGGAGTGGGTGCAGCCGACCCACAGAAGGACACCCGCACTCCCTTTGCGGATAGTAACTCGGCACATTCCCAGGCAAACTTGTCGGCCAGGAAACGCGTGTCATAGCCCACGATCAAACCGGGCTGTTCATTGGCTTGTTTGACGAACTCAGAAATGCCGGCAGTGGCCAGACGCATGTTCTCAAAAGTAAAATCCTCGGCGATCACCGCTCGCCAGCCGGAGGTGCCAAATTTTATCTTGGCCATCGACAAATCCTGATCGTCGGAAACCCTTACTGAACGCGGGTTCCAGACTTTTTTCTACCCTACTAAAAAGTGGAGGTAGTGTAGCTTAAAACCAGTATAATGCAAACACTAAAGTACAAGTTTAAGGTTCAAGATTGAAAGTTAAGAAATGCATCGCACGGGTGCTCGATGGAGGAGAGGGATGACTGACAAAATCGTGGTTCTGGTTACTTGCGGAAATCAAGAGGAAGCCGTAAAGCTGGCCAAAAGTCTTGTAGAAAAACGGCTGGCTGCATGCGTGAATCTGCTGCCTGGAGTCTCTTCCTGGTACTGGTGGGAGAATAAGGTAACGGAAGATAACGAAATTCTTCTGGTGATCAAAAGCTCGCGGACCAAATATGCGGAGCTCGAGAAGGAGGTTCTACTCCTCCATTCTTATGCAGTGCCTGAGGTCATTGCTTTGCAAATTGTGGATGGGTCGAGCAATTATCTGGGTTGGATTGAGGAAAGCATTAAAGATGGGCTCTAAAAGTCCAAGGTTCAAGGTTCAAGGTCAAAGGTAGAGTTCAACAATCCCCCTACGCCTTATACTTGCTTCCTCGCAGGTTGGATTGTTGTAGGTACCTCATGAAAGCCGCAATCAAACGGCTGATGTGTGTTACTTGGCTTAAAAGCGAAGCAAACTGATCTTTACTGAGGTAACACTGATCCATCGCGACGTAAAGGTGTGATCGTACTTCGCCACTCGATGCTTTGGCTAATGACAGAAACTGAACAAACTCCTTGTCTCCTCCACGTTCGAATCCCTCGGCGATATTCGACATTATCGAAACGGAAGCTCTACGAATTTGGTCCTTGAGTCCGAAATCTTTGGCGAATTCTCCTGAGGAAGTAACTTCGTAGATAGCTCTGGCTAGCTTGCGGGCTTCTTGCCAGGCCTCAATACTCTCAAATCTTTCAATACTGGCCACAGTTTCATTCAAAGACCACAGTTCAAATTGGTGACGTGCAAATTTCCAATTTGTACAGTACTCCCGCGTTAGACTTTAGGACTTGGTCCTTGGACTTTCGACATTGGACCTTAGACTTTGGACCTTAGACTTTGGACCTTACCCTCGTTCTTGGTCAATCTCCCTAAAATAACCTCTTTTTTTCAACACCTCCCGTGGCTTGCTGCCATCGGCGGGACCTACAATGCCATCGCGCTCCATCATGTCGATCAAACGGGCTGCACGTCCGTAACCCAGACGAAGGCGCCGTTGCAAGGTTGACGTAGAGGCTTTTCCCATTTCCACAACAATCCGCACCGCCTCGTTATACATCTCATCGACTTCCTCGTCGACTTGAGATTGCTCCCGCGTGTCACCCGATTCTTCCAGGATGGACTGGTTATAGACCGGTTGTGCCATGGACTTGAGATGTTTGACAATTTCAGCGGTTTCCTCTTCACTAACGAAAGGAGCATGCACCCGCACCATCTTCGAAGACCCGGGAGGAATGAACAGCATATCGCCTTTTCCTAATAGCTGCTGGGCTCCCATTTGGTCCAGAATCGTGCGTGAATCGACCTTTTGCGCCACGCGAAAGGAGATACGCGAAGGGAAGTTAGCCTTAATGACCCCAGTCAACACATCCACCGACGGGCGTTGCGTAGCGACGATGAGGTGGATGCCAACCGCACGAGCCATTTGAGCCAGACGCATGATGGAGTCCTCAACATCTTTCGAAGCCACCATCATCAAGTCAGCCAGTTCGTCGATGACAATCACGATAAACGGCAAGGGCTTTTTCTCGACGCTGCTTTCTTCGGGGAAGAGCTCCAGAGTCTTCGGCTTTTTGAAAAGAGCATTGTATTGTTCGATATTCCTGACACCCACCGTTGCCAGCAACTTGTAACGGTTCTCCATCTCATTAGTAGCCCATTTCAGTGCGTTCGAAGCACGCTTGGGCTCCGTAACCACGGGAGTCAGGAGATGAGGAATATCTTCATACAATCCCAGTTCCAGCCGTTTGGGATCAACCATGATCAACTTTACATCCTCAGGAGAAGCCTTAAAAAGAATGGAAATGATCATGGCGTTGACCGCCACGCTTTTGCCTGAACCGGTTTGCCCTGCAATCAGGAGATGAGGCATTTTGGCCAGGTCGGCTACGACGATCTTCCCCACAATGTCTTTGCCAAGAGCCATCGTAATCTTGGAAGTGGAGTTTTGAAACTCGGCCGATTCGATGATCTCTCTCAAGAAAATGGTTTCGCGATGGGTATTGGGAACTTCGACCCCTACAGTGGACTTTCCCGGAAGACGGTCGATGCGCACCGATTCGGCCTTGAGCGCCAGACAGAGGTCATCTACCAGATTGGTAATTCTGCTGTATTTCACGCCAGCTTCGGGCTTGAACTCATAAGTGGTCACCACAGGTCCAGGGTGAATTTGGTGCACCTGACCATGAACATCAAATTCTTTGCACTTCTCCATAATCTGGTTGGCGCGCAGCAGCAGCTCTTTCTCATTGACAGCTTCCTGGCCCGTGGGAGGCCGAAGCATATTGACACTGGGGAAAATGAAATCTTTCGTGCCTATGGCAATCACCCGCGCCTTCTCCACGGTCACTCTTTTTTCCGTGATGTGTGGCCCCGGGTCGGCAAAATCCATGTCTCTTGGGGAGGGTTCCCGCGGGATCCGTCTTGCAGAAGCTACTCCGTGTTCTTTTACTTCGGCGACTGACTGGGCAATGACTGTTTCAGTCTTGAAGACTCCACGTTCTTCGCGTTTCACTTTCTCTTCCAGACGGATCCGTTCCTTTGCCTTCTCCCGGGAGCGCCGCCAGTCTTTCCATCGCTCCTGCCAGACCTTGGCAAAAGCAAACCGCTTATCAATCCAAACTACAGCAGTTGAAAATGAGAACGTCGTAGAAACAAAAAGGGAAATAAAGAACAAAGACAGAGCCAGGATTAGAGAACCTGTGAAGTTGAATCTGGACTTTAGCCAGTCTGCCAGAAGATCACCGATAACTCCGCCGGCCTTAAGAGACCATCCAAGGCCCAGATGATAAGGAAAGAGCAGGTTCCCCAGGGCACACGTGGACCCCATAAGACATAAGACTCCGGCTCCCTTGATCCAGGGATTTTCAATCTGTCGTGACCTTAGCCATTTCCATCCAAAAACAGAGAAAACCACGGGGATCAAAAACGCCG
The DNA here is from genome assembly GCA_041478005.1 of Terriglobia bacterium. Lineage (GTDB taxonomy): Bacteria > Acidobacteriota > Terriglobia > Versatilivoradales > Versatilivoraceae > JBGOVH01. The sequence goes on from JBGOVH010000062.1 coordinate 5,342, forward strand.
GGTAGCCTAGGATTTGAAGCAAGAGATCTGAAACTGTGGAGCCAAATTCCCCAATGAAGTTCTCAATCGAGCCCTCACCAAGAGGGTTTCGAGAGGTACTAAAGGATGGGTCCGTTGGATGATAGGAAACCAGACTCAACAGAATGAGAATGGTTAGAGTAAAGAGTAACAGTCCGACAGCTTCATTCAGGCGGGGGTTTTTGGTGGGAACTATAAAGCTCATGCCCTGAACCCTGCAAATTGAATCAACAGCAAAATGACCACTCCCAAAATTATACGGTAGTAGATAAAGATAAAGAGAGTATTCTTCTGCAAATACCTCAACAGAAACTTTATCGTCAAATATCCAACAATCAAGGAGGCTAGAAAGCCAAAAAGCATGGGGAGCCGTTCAGCTTCGGCGATTCCCGCATGGCGCAGATCCAGCAACTTCTTCAAGCCAGCCCCGGCCGTAATTGGAGCCGAAAGCAAGAAGGAAAACCGGGCTGCCGCCTCGCGAGTGAGTCCGCGAAAAAGGCCCGTGGTAATGGTGATACCTGAGCGAGAGGTCCCAGGGACGAGAGCCAGGGCTTGGGCGAAGCCAATACTCATGGCGTCTCCGAAAGAGACCTGAGATAGTTTCTTTTCCAGCCGGGCTGTTTTTTCGGCCAGCCAAAGCAAGAGGGCCAGACCAATCATCGTGATTGAAAGGACCAAAGGGCTGCGCAACTGGGTTTCAATGATTTTCTGAGCCATAAACCCTGCAACCGCTGCAGGTACAGTTCCGCAAATCAATAGAAAGAGCAGCCAGGGAGAGCTGCTTTCTGAGTCTCCACTCCTTCGACCCTTGTCGAACACTCCGACAGTCATCGACATCCACTCTTTCCAAAAAAACGAAAGCAGCGCAATCAATGTTCCGGCATGGAGAAAAACATCGAACGTTAGGCCTTGATCTTTCCACCCTAAAAGCCAGGGGACTAGGATGAGGTGAGCGGAGCTGCTAATCGGAAGGAATTCGGTGAGGCCCTGCAAAGAACCGAGAACGATAGATTGGAGTAGAGTTATCAATTTATCCAAGGTCCAAGGTCCAAGGTCCAAATCCGGCCTTGAACCCAGACTAGATCTCCAGGATCACCGGCAGAACAAGCGGTCTCTTCGATGTTTGTTTAAATAGGTAACGGCGCAGATCCGTTCGGATTTTTTCCTTGATCACTGCCCAGTCGGTGCGCTCTTCAAAGGTAGATTCCTCGATCGTCTTCATCACGCGCTCTTTGGAATCATTAATTAGAGAATCTTCCTCCTCGACAAAGATAAACCCGCGGGTGATGATCTCGGGCTGACCCTCCACTCGTCCAGTCGCCTTGTTAATAGCAAGAACGGGCAATACGATTCCATCCTCTGAAAGATGCCGCCTATCTCGAACCACCACATCTTCCACTTCATCCAGGCTCCCTTGATCGATGAAGATTCGGCCTACCGTAACTTTCCCGTTAATGCGGGCATCCTCATGGCTCAACTGGATGCGATCCCCCGTTTCGGCAATCAAAACTTTCTTCCCCACCGCATTCAGGCTTCGGGCCAGTTCGGCATGACGGTAAAGCTGGCGGTATTCCCCGTGAATAGGAATAAAAAACTTTGGCCGGACCAGATTCAGGAGCAACTTCATCTCTTCGGCACAGGCGTGTCCCGAAACGTGAACAGGCGGCTGAGACCCATCGTCATAGTACACATGGGCGCCAAACTTGTAGAGATGGTTGATCATCCGCGAAATGCGTTTTTCATTGCCTGGAATCATTCGGGCGGAAATGATGACAATATCGTCAGGTTCGATCTTGATCCCCTTGAAATGATCGACTGCAAGGCGGGGAAGCGCAGCCATCGGTTCCCCCTGGCCGCCTGTCATCAAGAGAGTCACTCGTTCCGGCAAAAGCTTCTTAACATCCTGAGGTCTTACTAAGATGCCGGCCGGAATTCGCAAAAAGCCCAACTCATCGGCAATTTTCAGATTGGCCAGCATGCTGCGTCCTGCCAGAACGACCTTGCGGTTGTATTTTTGGGAAAGATTGAGGACGACTTGAATTCTGTGAATTGACGAGGAGAAGCAAGAAACCACGACTTTCTTCTCAGCGTGATGAAAGATCTCGTCCAACCTCTCAATGACTGCTGCCTCAGATGGCGTGTACCCTTGCCGTTCGCTGTTCGTGCTGTCAGCAAACAGAGCCAGAACCCCTCGGCTGCCGTATTCAGAAATTGTCGGCAAATCCATGGCTTGTCCATCGAGGGGGGACAAATCAATCTTATAGTCCCCAGTGTGCAGGATAACGCCAACTGGCGTGGTAATAGCCAGCATTACTGCATCCACAATACTGTGAGTCACATGAATGAACTCCACCCGGAAATCTCCAATTTGCTCCACCTGGCGAGGTTTTATCGTGACCAATCTGGCTTCATTGAGAAGCCCATGCTCTTCGAGCTTTGCTTTCACCAGGCCGAGAGTAAAACGGGTGCCGTAGACGGGAACGTGGATCAAAGAAGGAAGTACAAAGGGGAGGGCCCCAATGTGATCTTCATGGCCGTGAGTCAGCAGGATGGCTTTGACTTGCAATGCGTTTTCAATGAGGAAACTGATGTCAGGAACAATGATGTCGATGCCGAGCAGCTCTTCATCCGGAAACATGAGTCCGGAGTCAATAACCACCATCTGTTCTCCATAACGGAGAACCATCATGTTCATTCCAAATTCGCCCAAACCGCCTAAGGGTATAGCTTCTACAAATTCGGGTGAACTCAATCCAGACCCACCTTTCTGCCAGCAAATGCAGAAAAGTCTATCACATTTCGACATTGGATCCAACGGTTAAGGCTGGGATGTTAGCCGCGAATGGACGCGAATAAACGCGTAGGGAGAAAACAAGACAGATTTGTAGAGCCAAAAGGCCCGGACAATTCACCTCAGCCTCAGAGGGTCTTATCCGCTCGTCCAAGCTATAAGGCTGTTTGTAACATTCATTTGGAATTTGAGGAAAAGACTGGCCCATGGTCCAATCTGCGTTCATTGGCGTTCATTCGCGGCCCAATTTTGCTTTGGGAGCCAAAGCCTGCGAAACAGAGCAATGAAGTCCTCCAGAGAAACCCGTTCTGCCCGGACATCTAAGGGATACTTTAATGCTTTGAGGGCTGCCTCCAGTTCGTCATTGTCCATTCTTCCCTTCATACAATTCTTGAGTGTCTTGCGGCGATGGGAAAAGCATTCCTTCACAAATGCGAAAAACTCGCGTTCCTCGGTGAAATCGAGGGCTTTCGATGACTTCGGAATCAATTCGACGACAGTGGAATCTACTTTGGGCACCGGCCAAAAGGATCTTCGATTGGCGCTGAATAACTTCTTGCAGCTGAAATGATAGTTGGCCGTCAGAGTCAATACTCCATAATCCTTGCCTCCCGGACGGGCTACTAACCTGTCCGCCACTTCATCTTGCAGCATCACGACGGCTATTTCCAAAAGGTCTGATTGGCGGGCGAGCCACTCGATAATGGGTGAGGAGATATAGTAGGGCAAGTTCCCAACCACCTTGGTCTTTCCTGGCTTACAGAAGTATTTGCTGCCAATGTCTTTAAGATCCGCCTTCAGGATGTCCTGATTCAAGATAACTGCCTGTGAAGATGGAAAAGAGGCCTCGAGTCTTTTGGATAGCGCCGAATCCAGTTCCACACCAACCAATGTCCGGGCTTTCCCGGCCAAATGCTGCGTAAGCGCTCCTGTGCCACATCCAATTTCAAGGACGAAATCATCCGGCTGCACATGCAGACTTGAGACAATCTTCCGAATAACCCCTACATCGCGAAGAAAATTTTGGCCAAGGCTTTTCCTGGGAAATATTTGTGTGTTGGGCATAATGTTTGAACTGCCAAGGCAAAGGCTGACTATACCATAGGAAAAAAATGAAAGAACGGTAGCGACGCGGGGCCAGCGTAATGCCTCAGAAGGTGTGAAAAAATTCCGAATCCCTTGTAGGGAACGCTCGCCGCAGCGCTCCCGTTA
>JBGOVH010000231.1:0-5199 GCA_041478005.1 Terriglobia bacterium
ATCTTTTTCACTAAGCTTTGAGCTTCCTCGGCATCATGAGGCGACCGATGCTTCGAACCCAAGAAAGATCAAAGGGAGAAACAAAGCGAAGCCTGTCATAAACATGATATTACTTTAACCAATGGCAAGATTCCTGTCGAAAAATATGAGAGTGGAAATGATTGGTGCTGGTGAACACTGCCATTTCAAAGAGACTGCACTTGTCAGTAAAACCAAAACCGTAAGGCTACAAATGTCCACTCGTTTTGGCCTCTCTTCTGGTATACTTTGATAAAGCGAAATGAAGTGGAGCTGCTGATCTTGATTCTGCTCGATATTCAGTTCGATTTGCCAGAGTCTTGATGAGGGGATACAGAGAATTGGGAGTATGAAAACCGAAGTGTTAATTAACAAGGTCTCGGGACCTCGAGAAAAAAACAAGATGAGGGTGGCTGTTGCAGCACTCTCAGTTTTCCTGGGCTTTTTCTGGGTGTTTGATTCTTTGCAAGCGGCTGCTCACAAAGAGGGTTTTATGCCTTTGTCAGAATTGAAGCCCGGGATGAAGGGAACCGGTAAGACTGTTTTTTACGGAGACAAAGTCGAAGAATTCCAAGTAGAGATCCTGGGGGTTCTGGACAACATTTCTCCCAAGCAGAGCGCAATTTTGGCAAAACTTTCTGGAGGCCCGCTGGACAAGACCGGGGTGATGGCCGGCATGAGCGGGAGCCCTGTCTATATCGACGGCAAAATCGTGGGAGCCGTGGCCTTTTCTTTTCCCTTTTCCACTGAAGCCATCGCCGGGATCACTCCAATCCAGCAAATGGTCAACCTCTTCGAGAAACCAGAAGAGCCGATTCGTGTAGATCCCATCAAGATTGAAGTCTCTACGGTCGCGCCTTTTCGCACTGTCAAGGTAAAACCATCTGTTGATCTCTTGGACTTGACCCAGCTGGGACCGAAATCGTTTATGGTTTCTGAATCTCTCGCCAATGGATTCCCTACCCTTCACTCCTATTCCGGCCAGATGTTTCATTACATCGATACTCCGATCTTCCTTTCCGGATTCTCACCTAGAGCCATCCAGCAGTTTAATACTGTCTTCCAGTCTTTGGGAATGTCGGTGCTTCCGTTAGGAGGGATGGCCGTTGGCTCCGGATCGGCCAAACTGGCCGATGGAGCGGATCTGCAAGCCGGGTCTGCTCTTGCGGTACAACTCATTCGAGGTGATTTGGGAGTGGGAGCCAGTGCCGCAGGCACCGTCACCTATCGAGATGGTGACAACATTTATGCCTTTGGCCATCCCTGGCTCTCTGTGGGGCCAGTCCAGTTGCCGTTTTCCAAAGCGAAAGTCATCTCTCTGATACCTAATTTGAGCAGTTCGTTCAAGATTGCAGTCCCAACGGACCTGGTCGGTACCATCACCCAGGATCGCTCGCAAGGACTTTATGGGGCTGTTGGGCTCGCCCCAAAACTCATCCCTCTGACTATCAATTTGAAGTCGAGTCGAAATAGAAGGGAAACATTTAAGTTTGAGGTGGTCAATGACCGTTTTCTGACCCCCTTCCTGACGAATTTCACAGTCTTTAGCACGATCATCTCGAACGAGAGGGCGCTCGGTGAGGCAACCTTGCAGGTTCAAGGCAAGATCAGCGTCAAGGGGGAGCCGGATGTAAAATTTGAAAACGTCTTTTCGGGTGAAACCAATTCTCATGTTTTCGCCTCCATGGCTGTGGTGCAGCCGCTGAGCTACATACTGGGAAGCGGGTTCGACAACGTCGCCGTAGAAAGTGTCACCGTTGACATTACCTCTATCGATGAAAAAAGAACCGCTATCCTGGACAGAGTTTGGGCCGATCGCGAGCGGGTAAAGGCGGGTGAAACCGTCATTCTTTCGGCCTTCTTGCGCGCCGCCAACGGTGGAGAGCATGTAGAGAAAATCCCAATCGAAATCCCCGCTGATATGCCTAGTGGCACCCTTCAGTTGACGGTCGCAGATGGTTCGACTCTTACGGCCGTGGAGAACCGTTCTTTGCGTCAATCCTTCACGCCGCGAGATCTCGGGCAATTGATCCGGGCGATGAACAATTTTCGCAAAAATGACCGCGTCTATGTTCGTCTTCAAAGACCGGAACCAGCCGTGATGATTCGGGGAGAAGAGTTTTCCAGTTTGCCCCCCTCCTTCAGTAGCGTGATCACTTCCGATCGAAGTTCCAGCAGCAGCCTGACTACCTTAAGGTCCTCAAACCTTTATGAGTATGAGTTACCCTCCACCCCGTTTGTGATCAGTGGCCAGAGAAGCCTGAGTATCGAGGTTGTGGATTGATTCCCAGCACGATCGTTCAGGCCGTCAATTTCAGACGAAAAAGCGTAACGCAAAACTCGCCCGCCTTCCCAGCGCACACACAGTCGCTATCAACAGCGTTTAACAACCTTCAACATGGAGTTGCTATGATTCGAAAAGCCCTTTCTGTCCTCGTCTTCTCTGTCTTGGTGCAATCATTCACTCCTTCGAAATGTCTTGCTGTGAGCCCAATTTTTTGGAACACCTTCACCTTTGGTGAATTTTCAAAGGGGACATTGAAAGGTCTCTCGTTGAGCGTGGACGGCCATCTCTCCATTTCCCCCAAATTCGATTCAGTCTTTGATACCGACCAGGCTTTGATCTGGTCTGCAGCTTATGACAGGAAGAAAAACATTTTTGTGGGGACGGGACATGATGGCAAGGTTTTCAAAATCGACAGCCAAGGCACGTCATCTCTCTTCTTTGATGCCGCCGAGCTGGATGTCTTGTCGTTGGCACTGGATACGGATGAGACACTTTACGTGGCCACCTCGCCCGACGGAAAGATTTACAAGGTCAACTCAGAGGGTAAAGGCAGCGTCTTCTTTGATCCTGAGGACAAGTATATTTGGGACATGAAATTCGACAGTAAAGGGAACCTTTATGCGTCTACAGGGAGCAAAGGGAAGATTTACAAGGTGAACAAAGAAGGGAAAGGGGAAGTTTTTTTTGACAGCGGTCAGGCCAACTTGATCTGCCTGGCGCTCGATGAAGCTGGCAATGTTATCGCAGGGAGTGATCCTGACGGGTACGTTTACAGGATCTCTCCGGACGGGAAGCCCTTTGTCCTTTACGATTCCGCCATGCGTGAAATTCATGAAGTACAGGCAGACTCGAAAGGAAACATCTACTTTATCGCCATTAGTGGTGGGGCTGCCGGATCGCTTCCAGAACCTAAGAGTGCAGGAACAGATATCTCAGGCGACGGGGTGTCTGTAACAATATCCCTTTCAGGCGCTGGTGAAAAAAAGGCGGGGGAGGAGTCACCTGTCTTCAAGCCGTCTTCGAGTCGTTCACCCCGGCGGGAAACGGGGAATCTCAAGAGCGGCATCTACCGCATAGCAAGAGACAATAGCGTTGAGGCGCTTTGGTCTTCTGAGTCAGAAACCATCTTCGCCATGCAGGTTCGATCAGATGGAAAGGTACTTTTCTCTACCGGAAATAAAGGAAGGATCTATTTGTTGGACAAGAAAAAATACACCTTGTTAATTGAAACCACTGAAGAGCAGACCACCAAGCTAGTTCCGGGAGGCAGCGACATTTTTGCCTGTACCAGTAATCTGGCGAAGCTATACCGCTTGAGCAACACTCTTAATGCTCAGGGCAGTTATGAATCTGATGTCAAAGACACCCAAGCGATTTCGAGCTGGGGGAGAATTCATTGGCGTGCGGATCTCTCAACCGGGTCTTCCATCAAATTGTATACTCGCACGGGGAACACCAAGAAAGCGGACAAGTCGTGGAGTGATTGGTCCAAAGCATATACTGTTGCTGATGGGGAGGCCATCCAGAGCCCAAGGGCGCGCTATATTCAGTACAAGGCGGTGCTGAGTACCTCCGATAAGAATGTTCCCATTCTGAATCAAATCACTCTCCCTTATTTGCAGCAGAATCTTTCTCCTGAGGTTAGATCCATCACCATTCTGCCACCCGGTGTCGCCTTTCAACGCATGCAGGGGGTTTCTTCCCCTCGTTCACCTGCCTCTCTGGTTGACCAGGGTTCGGCAGAGGCTTCTGGAGCCAGTGAAGCTATTCAGCAACCGGGGATGGTTTCTATCCCTCCACGTCGAGTCTTTCAAAAAGGAGCCCAGTCATTTACTTGGGACGCAGAAGACCCAAACGGTGATGATCTGTCTTATGCGATCTACTTTCGAGGAGAGAAAGAGTCTGATTGGAAGTTGCTAAAGAAAGATCTGGAAGAGAAATACTTCACATTGGAATCAGACGCTTTGCCCGATGGAAAATACCTGCTCCGTGTCGTGGCATCCGATTCTCCAGCGAATCCTAAATCCAGTGCGCTCTCTGGGGAGATGGTGAGTGCCGTATTTCACGTTGACAACACGTCGCCTCAAGTTCAGGTTCTGAACCAAACTGTCCAAAACAAGATCGCTCTCATTAGGTTTAGAGCTACCGATACGGTCTCTCCGCTGCGCAAAGCGGAGCTTTCTCAGGACGGTAAGGATTGGGAGGTAGTGTTTTCAACCGATGGTATCGTAGATTCGCAAACCGAGGATTTTGAAATTAGAACGGATTCTCTGGAAGCAGGAGAACATACGGTCTCTTTAAGAGTTTATGATTCCACAGGAAATGTGGGCATTGGCAAGGCCGCGCTGCAGGTCAAGTAGGGAACACGGTGCAAATCAAAAGAAAAGACGGAGAGCGGGTAATGCGCGACCGAGCGCGCGTTCCGTCGCCCGTTCATCCAGCGTGCGCAGGAGCGCCCGCTCCAGCCGTGTATCTTGCCCCATTAACTGAGGCATTACTTCATTTTCATCTTTGCCATCTACCCATTATCCCTTGTCCTGGAGCATGCACATCGTCCTTGTGGAACCAGAGATACCTCAAAACACCGGCAACATTGCCCGCCTCTGTGTACTTACCGAATGCGCCCTCCATCTGGTAGGGAAGTTGGGGTTCTCCACTTCAGATTATTATCTGCGCCGTGCCGGGCTGGACTACTGGGAATTGCTCACAGTGACCTACCACGAAAGAATCGAAGATCTTCTCCAGTCCTCTCCCTTCAGCAGATTTGTATTTGTCAGCACTAAAGCAAATCAGCTTTACACCAGGATGGAATATACCTGGAACGACTACCTGGTTTTTGGAAGCGAAACCCGCGGACTTCCTCGCGAGCTGATCGAAGCCCACCCAGAGACATC
>JBGOVH010000410.1:0-3810 GCA_041478005.1 Terriglobia bacterium
ACAGGGGATTCTATCTATACGACACTAATATCAGAGTCTTCTCCGGAACTCCTCATTCCGACTGTTACTCAGGTGCAACCATTCTCTTCAAGCCTCATGCTGATGAACTTGAGTGGTTCCAAAGCGCCAATCCAAATTAGGGCACGCGATCCACATGGCGATCTAGCTGGCTCGCCGTACAGCATTACCCTTCCCCCTTATGGCACAATTAAGTTAGAGAGTGTTCTTACTTTCCTGTCGTTGGGAAGCGGGTTTTATGGCCCTCTGGAAATCCGGTCTGCACTGGGTTTCCCCATCTACGCCTTTTCTCAAGTAGTAAGCCCTGTCTACACAGGAAGAGGGGCTTTGGAAGCAGTGGATAAACGTCCTCTAGTACAAAAAAAGAAGGGGGAAGCTTTGACTATAGAATGGAACTACGATCCCACGCATTCGCCCAGGATCAAGGAGTATCGGATCTATCGAGCCGAAAGGGCTTCTCGCAATTATGTGAGAATCAGCACTGTCGCTGCGACCCAAAAGCGATTCAACTTGATTGCTGCGGAGGCTGGAGAATTCATTTTAGTCGTCAAAGCCTACGATGGTTCTGTGGAATCGCAGCCTAGTAACGAAGTGATTCTCAGTGTTGAACCCGCACTTTGAAGGAGTGAAGAACCTTGCCTTGACGCTTGTTCAGACTTTGTGTCAAGATCATTCGGTTTCTGATTCTCACCAGTCGAGGAGGTCATAGAGCGACAACCGGTATGAAGAAAAGTGTAACTTTTGGTCAAGGGCTGGAACCGATTTTTGGAACTCTTGACGAAAACCTGCGTTTTCTCGAATCTGCATTCGAAGTCCGAATTTCCCTCGCCGAAAACAACCTCATCATTGAAGGTTCTGACAACCAAGTCGAAATCATTGAAAGATTGATTTTGGACTATCACCAGGTACGGCATGAAGGAGTCAATTTCACCAACGGAGATTTTAAGTCCATCATCAAAATTATTTCCGAAGACTCGAGCCTCCGTTTGCGGGATTGTTTTCCTTCGGCAAAGACCCGGTTCTGCGGCAGAAAACCCGTCAGCCCTCGCAGTCTAAATCAGCGGCGATACCTGGATTCCATTGAAAAATACGACATGGTTTTTGGTATCGGCCCTGCCGGAACTGGAAAGACCTATCTTGCCGTGGCTATGGCGGTGGCTGCTCTAGCGGCCAAACAGGTTGGCCGCATCGTGCTGGCTCGGCCCGCTGTTGAGGCGGGAGAACGATTAGGTTTCTTGCCCGGAAGTTTGCAGGAAAAAGTGGATCCCTATCTCCGTCCGCTCTATGACGCTCTCTACGATATGCTGGATTTGGAAAAGGTGGATCGTTACCTGGAAAGAGGGACGATTGAGATTGCTCCCATTGCCTTTATGCGAGGCCGAACTTTAAATGAATCGTTTGTGATCTTGGACGAAGCGCAAAATACGACCTCCGAGCAGATGAAAATGTTTCTGACTCGCATAGGATTTAATTCCAAGGCCGTCATAACAGGAGATGTGACGCAAATCGATTTGCCTTCGGGAAAAGTGTCCGGCTTGATTGAGGCACGAATTGTGGTATCGAAAGTGGAAGGGATCGATTTCGTTCATTTCAATGAGAAGGACGTTGTCCGCCACCCGCTGGTTCAACGCATTGTCAGAGCCTATGACGACTTCGACAACCCCGTACGAGAAAGCAAATCTGGCGACGATCTCCGATTAGTAGCTCCTGGCAGCTCCCACGAAACTCCAGAGAATACTGAATGATTCAATGAAGGAGTTTCTTCAAGATCACGACCTACTCTTGTCTCGCGATGACTCCACTCTTCCTCCGGAAGAAACCAAGGTCTTAACTTTTGCCGATTAGAAGAAAATCTTTTGCGGTCTTTGCATGTCTCTATGAAGGGCCCCATCATCCTGAACCGGCAACGGAAATACCGAATTTCAATCTCAAGTCTCAGGCAGTTTGCCAAGACTCTTGGGAAAAAACTAAGGATTCCGGATGTCGAATTCACTGTGGTTTTGAGCAACGATCAGGTCATCCGTCGTCTCAATCGTGATTATCGGCAGAAGGACAAGGCTACGGATATCCTCTCATTCCCGCCGGGTTCCTGCGGCCAGCCTCACCCGCTCCATTTTGACAATAGAACCTTAGGTGATATGATTGTGTCCGTCGAAACGGCACGCAAACAGGCTTTTGAGAGAAAGCATAGCCTCAATACCGAACTCCGCATTCTGCTGATCCATGGATTACTGCATCTCCTGGGTTACGACCACGAAACCGACCAAGGGCAAATGCGCCGCAAAGAACTAAAGCTGCAGAGAGAGCTCTTATGATGACCACTGGTGTTGTGATATCCACCTTGCTATTTCTCTCTATGGTCACTTTTCTATCGGTTTTTGAGATGAGTCTCAGCCGAATGAGCAAAGTGACCTCTCGCCGTCTTTTCGAAAAAAATAAATCAAAACTGTTTGAACAGCTGAAGGTACTGGTGGACAACCGCCTCGAAGTCCTGATTTCCGTCTATGTTGGAATTCAAGTATGCATGGTTGCGTTTGCCATTCTTGTTACGGGTTACCTGCACAATGAGTTGCAAAGTTACTCCAAAGCTCTACCGGCGGCTTTCGGCATCATGTTCCTGGTTGTAGTGGTCTTCCGCCAGTTGATCCCCAGACTCTTTACTTTTAAGAAGCCTGAACGCGTTTTGCTCCCTCTGGTCCCGGTCTATAACTTCATTAGGCCTGCTCTAAATGTCATTTCCTATCCACTTTCTTCGACCCTGAGGCTTTTTGCCCAGCTCAATTCACAGGATGAGGTTGAAAAAACTGAAAAGCACATTGAAGAAGAGATTCAAGCGTTCATCAATGTCGGAAAGGATGAGGGCATTCTTGAAAAAGATGAGGGGAAACTGATTCAGTCTGTTGTCGAATTCGGTGACAAGGTGGCGGGAGACATCATGACACCGAGGACCGAAATGGTGACCATTGGGATTGGCTCTTCTCCGGAGGAGATCAAGAAATTGATGGTCCAAACCAAATATTCGCGCATTCCAGTTTACCGTGATCATGTGGAGAACATCGTGGGGGTGTTCTATTTGAAGGATCTCCTCGATATATGGGACAGTGCTAGTGCAAATCTAAACTTGGAAAAGATGGTGCGCCCGATCCAGTTTTTTTCTGAAACCAAGCGGGTTTCCGAGCTTTTAACTGAACTCCAGCAACAGGCGTCCCACATAGCGGTAGTGGTTGATGAGTTCGGGGGTGTGGCAGGTCTGGTCACCATCGAGGACATTCTCGAAGAAATTGCCGGTGAGATTCACGATGAGGATGAAATTGGAGAAATGATGCAATTAACCCAGGACAAGGATGGGCGCTACCTTGTGCCGGGCAGTCTCCCCATTCAACAACTGGAGGAACTCTTTGGCATTGAGTTGAAAACCGAGGAGAACTCCACGATTGCAGGCTTGATGAATTCCTTCTTTGGCCGGGTGCCCCGCAAGGGGGAACGTTACGAACATCAGGGGCTTCAATTCGAAGTTAAAGATGCAGACCGTCGGAAGGTTTACAAATTACTGGTCAGTAAGACGGTTCCCAAACAGGAAGAACGTGCCGAAATGCGAACCCAAAGCTGAAGTTACTTTGATTTCTCCTCTTAATGTCTAAGTCTGGATTTGTTTCGATCATTGGAAGACCCAATTCGGGTAAATCGACCCTGCTCAACCAGTTGTTGGGTGAGAAAGTCTCGATCGTTTCAGACAAGCCTCAAACGACTCGTCACAATATCCTGGGAATTTTGACGCTTCAGGAAGGACAG
>JBGOVH010000332.1:0-4219 GCA_041478005.1 Terriglobia bacterium
ACCGTGATGCCATGAGGGCACTTCAATTGTCCCGGCTCAGATCCTTCGCCTCCAAAGGTTCGGATATATTCACCCTTCCTGTTATACTGGTTGACATAACTGGAACCGTAACCATCTCCGACGTAAATGTCTCCGTTCGGGGCTATGGCCAGATTGGTTGGACTATACTTAGTAGCTGGTTTTCCGTCTTTGTCCAACTTGTACTTGTCAGATTCCTTGGGATAGTTAAGCGTAAAGACCTCTTCGCCTTTGAGAGTCGATTTGACGACGACTCCCCTCTTGGTGTCGCACATGTAGAGGAATTCATCCTTCCCCTCTTTGTGGATGTGCAAACCATGGGCCCCTCCCTTGAAATCCTTGCCCCACGACTTGACGAATTTTCCTTTCTCGTCAAAGATCACCATAGTATCGTCGGATTTGCTGTCAGCATTCACGGTATGGTGAATGTAGATGTGCCCTCGGGAATCTTCACAGACTCCGTGTGTGTTGCCATAACTGATCGTCTTGGGCAACTCTCCCCAATCGTGAATCACTTCATATTTGTAGTCCCCTTCACCCAAAATGGGCAGCGCGGATCCGGACTTGTTCGTCGTGCCAAGAAGTGTCATCTTGGGAACTCCGGCAGCCAGGACTCCTCCTACCGTTTGAATAAACTTCCTGCGGGAAGCTGTGTTCGAGCTTTTCTCTTCGGATTTACTTTTCATACCCTAGACTCCTTTTCAAATCGGGTTGGCAAAATCGGTTCAGTCTCTATGGTTGGTTTTGACATAACTTCAGTATACCAAGAATAGTTTCATAAGATGTTTTCGGGAGACAAGTTTTTTTTTGGTATTGAAGAAGAAGGTAACAACCTCAACATGAGATTGGCGCGAATGAAGCATAGGCTTGATACGCCATGCGACTCTCGAAAGTCCCACTGAAAAGAATTCTTGAAATCTGGACCAAGGATGCGATATGTTACGCGACATCAAATCTACGGCGTTATATTCCCCAACCTTAAAGATAAATCTTAAGAACAAGCGAATGTTTTGAGGACCTGTGACGGAGGGTTATTTCATGAAAATTAACCTGAAGGTAAACGGTGTAAGCTGTGAATCTGACGTTGAGCCTCGCATGCTTCTGGTGCATTACCTGCGCGAGGTTTTGAGCCTGACGGGAACGCATATCGGGTGTGAGACCACGCTGTGCGGCGCTTGCACCGTCTTGCTCGATGGAGCAGCCGTGAAATCCTGCACGCTATTGGCAGTCCAGGCCGATGGCTCAGAAATTACGACCATTGAAGGCCTGGCCAAGGGAGACGAGTACCATCCCGTACAGCAGGGTTTTTGGGAAGAACATGGTCTGCAATGCGGGTTTTGCACACCTGGGATGATCATGGCCGCGATCCAGTTGCTCCAGCGGAATTCCAATCCTTCAGAGGAAGAGATTCGTCATGGCATCGAAGGGAATTTGTGCCGTTGCACGGGTTATCAGCACATCGTTCAAGCAATTCAATATGCTGCTAAGAGAATCTAGGACAGAGAAGGACCATTCCATTATTCCAAACATTTTATTCGTTATTGTTGGTATTCATCAGAGTTCATGTTTGAAGGAGGAAGACCATGGCCGTTGGCAAATACGTGGGCACGCGGACCAAGCGCAAGGAAGATCCCAGACTGATTACCGGATTGTCGACCTATGTCGATGACATCAAACTTCCGGGCTTACTGCATGTGGCCATCGTACGGAGTGTCCATGCGCACGCCCGAATCAAGTCCGTTGATACCTCTGCAGCCTTGAAATCACCAGGAGTGGTTGCTGTGGTGACGGGTCAGGATATCGGAGACAAGGTTGGCTCCGTTCCTTGTGCGGCCCAAATCCCAGGCTTAAAGGTGCCAAGACATCCCGTGCTCGCCATTGGCAGGGTTCGCTACGTCGGAGAATCGATTGCCGCAGTGATCGCCAATGACCGCTATGCGGCTCAGGACGCGGCTGAACTCGTCGAAGTTGATTATGATCCGCTGCCGGCAGTGGTCGATCCCTTGAAGGCACTTGAGCCTGGTTCGACTCCCATTCACGAAGAGTTTAAAGACAATATTGCCTTCTCGACCAAAGCCAGTTCAGGCGACATTGACAAGGCCTTCCGGTCTGCAGAGATCCCTATCATCAAGCAGCGAATGATCAATCAGCGATTGATCCCCATGGCCATGGAGACGAGGGGTGTCGTGGCCCAATATCATCCGGGGGACAAGAATATTACTCTCTGGTCTTCTTCACAAATTCCTCACTTGTTGAGAACCCAGGTGGCGGTCATGATAGGCTTGCCTGAGAATCACGTCAGAGTGATTGTTCCCGAAGTCGGAGGCGGGTTTGGCAGCAAGCTGAATGTTTATCGTGAAGAAGCCCTGCTGGCTTACCTGGCGATGAAGCTGGGCAAGCCCCTGAAGTGGATCGAAGGTCGTCGCGAAAATTTCTTGACTACTATCCACGGCCGCGACCAGGTGGACGATGTCGAAATCGCAGTCAAGAAAGACGGAACCATTATTGGCCTCAAGCTTCGCGTCGTCGCCGATCTTGGAGCTTATCACCAGTTGTTAACCCCATTGATCCCGGGCTTGACGGGCGCCATGATCGCCGGTTGCTACCGTTTCCAAAATCTCACGATTGACACTGTCGGAGTCTTTACCAATAAGATGGCCACCGACGCTTATCGCGGCGCCGGGCGCCCCGAAGCCACTTATTTGATTGAGCGAGTTTTGGATCTAGTGTCGGCTGAGTTGAAGCTGGATCCGGTCGATGTCCGTATGAAGAACTTCGTTCCTTCTGCTCAATTCCCCTACAACACTCCCACAGGCCTGACCTACGACAGCGCCAACTATCAAGCCTGTTTTCAAAAGGCCTTGGACCTTGTGAATTACAAGCAGCTTCGTGAAGAACAAAAGAAACTGCGCGCCCAAGGCAAGTATATGGGGATTGGCATTTCCACTTATGTGGAAATCTGCGCCATGGGACCCTCTTCCGGCATGCCCGCTGGCGGGTGGGAAAGTGCTACGGTGCGCGTGGAACCGACGGGTAAAGTGACCGTATTTACTGGCTCCTCCCCGCACGGTCAAGGGCAGGAGACGACTTTTTCGCAGATCGCAGCCGATGAGCTTGGGATCAGTTTTGACGACATTACTGTCCTGCATGGCGATACAGCTATCGTCCAATATGGCATTGGAACCTTCGGCAGTCGAGCGACAGCTGTGGGCGGCACTGCCGTTTATATGGCTTTGCAAAAGATTAAGGAGAAGGGCGGCAAACTTGCCGCACACTTGCTCAAAACCGACAGCTCAGATTTTAATTTCGAAGGGGGCAAGGTCACCCACAAAGCCGATGCCTCCAAATCGATCCCGTTCCTAGACCTGGTACAGTCGGCCTATCATGCCAAATCGATTCCTGCTGGCTTTGAACCTGGATTGGATGCCACGGCTTTCTTTGAACCTTCAAATTATACTTTCCCATTTGGAGCTCATGTCGCTGTTGTGGAAATAGATCCTGAAACCGGGGAAATCCAGTTTAAGCGCTATGTGGGTGTCGATGATTGCGGCAAGGTCATTAATCCATTAACGGTCCATGGCCAGGTCCACGGTGGAATCGCCCAAGGCCTGGGCCAGGCACTGCTGGAAGAAGCCGTTTACGATGAAAATGGTCAGCTCATCACTGGAACATTGATGGACTACGCCATCCCCAAATCAACGGATCTCCCTTGGTTTGAACTTGACAGGACCGAGACTCCTTCCCCCGTCAACCCGCTGGGAGTAAAGGGTGTGGGCGAGGCCGGTACGATTGGTTCCACCCCAGCCATTGTCAATGCGGTTGTGGATGCTCTGGCCCCATTCGGTGTTAAGCACATCGATATGCCATTGAGATCAGAAAAAATCTGGAGGGCGATTCGGGCAGCGGGGTAGCCACGGCGAGTCTTTTTGCCGCCGTAAGGTTTGTTGGCCAAATATTGAGGCACAGCCCACGATGAATTCAAAACTGGTCTCGATGACTTCTATTTTTCTTAGACATTGTGAACTAGGCTATTGAAGGAGAATCCAGCATGATTCCAACCAGCTTCGAGTACTTTTCCCCAAGATCTGTTCAAGAGGCCTTAGGCCTATTGGCAAAATATCCGGACGATGCAAAGATCCTGGCCGGAGGGCATAGTCTTCTCCCCCAAATGAAATTAAGGCTGGCGGCCCCCAAGTATCTG
>JBGOVH010000518.1:0-3091 GCA_041478005.1 Terriglobia bacterium
AATTACCCGGCGCTGCATAATATTGAAGATACCCCTTCTCCTCTGATCGGGAATTTGCTCCGGCGACCCTTCCCAGCCCAGCAGATGGCCATCATGGGTGTGGTCAAGCGCTGGGAGAAGGCCCGCTCAGCCGCGGTCATTGCGGAATGTGGAACGGGAAAGACCCTGATTTCGCTGGCTTCCCTCTACGTCCACAGCAAGGGAACCCCCTTTGTCGCTCTGATCATGGTTCCACCCCAGTTGGTGGAAAAGTGGGCGCGGGAGGCTTTCTTCACTCTGCCTCGAGTGCGGGTATTCCTCGTGGATGGGTTACGAGACTCAAGGAATTGCAGCACTCCGAATGGTGTGAATGAGGTCAGGTTGAAGCATGGCCGCATTGTTCGGGATGGCCTGCGAACCAGCCTCACCGAGTTGCGACTGCGGAAAACTGCGCCCAGCCCCCGGGCTCGCTGGAACTCGATCTGTGCGACTTCCTCTATCTTCATCGTTGGGAGAGATCGGGCCAAGCTGGGCTATTTCTGGAGACATGCTTACCAGGTGGCACAATGCGGACGCTACCAGGGCATGGTCGTCAATCCCGATACCGGGCAACCTGTCTACGAGGGCGACGACCGGTTATTGGCCTCAGACTTTGCAAAGATGCGTCGCAGTGAAGTGATAGGAAATGGCAACAATCCGGAGACTGGCGGCAAAGCGCGCCGGCAATTGTTCAGCCCCCTTTGGCAGGCCGATGAGCATAAGATCCGACGCTTCGCCCCGATCGACTTCATTGGTCGACATCTTTCCGGATTTTTTGATTATGCGATTGCTGATGAGGTCCACGAACTCAAGGGTGACACCGCTCAGGGGAACGCATTGGCCACTCTGGCCGGTTGTGCGAACCGAATTGCTGTCCTGACCGGGACATTGTTGGGCGGATATGCCGATGACCTCTTCAACATCCTCTTCCGCCTTGAACCAGCCAACATGATTTCTCATGGCCTTGAGTGGGGCGAAGCTGGTGTGCGGCGGTTCATGGAAAGCTATGGAGTGCTGGAAAAAGTCACGATCATCAGACCGCAAGAGAATGCCTGTTCGAAATCTCGTGTCACTAAAGAAGTGAAACGGCGGCCAGGAGCCTCCCCTTTGTTGTTTGGCCAATTCCTGATGGGTCTTGGGGCCTTTGTCTCCCTCGAAGACATTTGCGAAGCGCTTCCACCCTACCAAGAGGAAATCATTGGCGTTCCCATGGACCCGGAGCTTGCGGAAGCTTACGCAAAGTTGGAAGACGACATCAAGCATGCCTTAAAGGAACACCGAGGGAACCGTTCAGTACTCAGTATCGCTCTGAATACGCTGCTACTGTATCCAGACCGGCCCTTTGGACTGGGCGATTTGACCGGTTTTGATTACGATCCGATCACACATCGCAAAGAATCGTTCCTGATTGCCCGGACAAAGGATCTTGACCAGGGGCAGATCCATGCCAAGGAGCGCAAGCTGCTGGAGGAAGTCAAAGCGGAGTTAGCACAAGGCCGTCGCTGCCAGATATATGCGGTCTATACGCAAAAGCGGGATGTTACTCGAAGGTTGGAGTCCATTCTATCCAAAGAAGGCATCCGGGTGGCGGTACTGACTTCTCAAGTTCCACCCGATCAGCGTGAAGCCTGGTACGAACAGCAGGTTCGCGAGGGTATCGAGGTAGTGATCTGCCATCCAAAACTGGTTCAGACAGGACTCGATCTCATCCAATTCCCAAGCTTGTTCTTCTACCAGACCGGGTACTCAATTTACGTGTTGCGCCAGGCCAGCAGAAGGTCGTGGCGTATCGGACAGAGCGAGCGGGTCAGCGTGAAGTTTCTCTATTATGAGGAGACAGTACAGGCAAGCTGTTTACGTCTGATGGGCAAGAAGCTACTGGTTTCGCTGGCCATGGAGGGGAAATTTACCAGTGAAGGACTTCAGTGCGTCGATGAAGACGACGATATGCTCATGGCCATGGCTCGCGAGCTAGTCAAAGAGAAGAGTGTGGGTGAATCCGCTGATGCAGTCTGGAGAGATCTCAGGATGCAGCAGAAGCAGGTTCTTGGTAGTCGGAGTCACGAGCAAGAGGAGGCAGCAAACCGCGCGGAAGTGTCTACGGTTGAAGATGATTCTGACGCCATGCCCGCATTCACTTCTTCATCGGGTGCCACAGCTGGGGCACTCATGACTCAGTTGGCTCTCTTTGGTTTTTCCCAGCCGGCACAAAGGGAGTTGCCGAGTCGCCGGGCTGCCAAGAAACAGGTTCACCCTCAGGCAATTCAGCAGTCTTTGTTTTGAACTCAATTCACAAAGGAGATATCCATGAAAGAAAAAGTTGTTTTTAAAATCAACGTGCCCGTGCAGTTGTGTTTGGCCGACTCCGAGGGAAAAGAGATGGAAGGCCACTTCGATGAAGTGATCATGTATAACCTGAGCGACGGCCGGGTCATGTACGTGCCCCCGACGGTGCGCGATCAGGTCAGAAAGCTCGGTCTAAAACCTGGAGAGCCATTGAGCATTTGCAAGCATGTGACAGATGATCAGGGGGAAGAGTTAGTCGAGTGGGTTGTCAGCCGCAACGGGATCAACGGGGTGCTCAGGGCGATGGAAAGCGTCCAGAGCAAGCTGGAGGCGGCTGGTTTAGTTTTCACCACTCGCAATCGACTGGCGAACAATACGGGCTACCAGTTGTGCTTTGCAGGCGGGGAAGTCATCAATGTTTTCAATACCGGAAGGGTTTCGGTCCAAGGAAAGAATGACTCTCGCGTCCGCGGCATTCTCGGTCTGGCAGGGCCGGCCAATGGAGAGAGCTCCAAGAATCAGGAACTTTCTCCGACGACTAACAATGGAGACAAGAACACCCCCGATCAAGGTCAGCCCCAATCCAAGAACAACGGTCACGCAAAGCTAAGTTACATCATGCAGATGGCTCTCCAAGGGGCCTTGGACGCCACCAAAGCAGTGGAGGAGTACGCCGAAAAGTCCGGAATCATGGACCGCAACGGAGATTCTTTTCGCTTCACCAACGCTGACATTCGCGCCATCGGCCTTTCCATGTTTATCGAATCCAGGAAACGTGCATGGTGAA
>JBGOVH010000194.1:0-5519 GCA_041478005.1 Terriglobia bacterium
AATATGCTCTTGCGGGACCTCCGTCCCCAGGGGCGACTGGCTCCGCTAAACGTCGAGGCGGCCTTTGAAAGTGACCAACCGCTGGGTTTCGGAACCATCGAAGACCTGACGCGAAAAGACCTGCTCGACCTGGCCAGTTGTACTGAATGCGGACGATGTGAAATGAGCTGTCCTGCCCACTCTTCCGGCAAGCTCCTGTCCCCTCGCCAGATCGTGATCAAGTTGCGCGATCAGGCCGACCGGGAAACGCCGCTCCTCGGGAAAGTCGGAGAGCGAAAACGCATCATGGGTGCGACCATCCAGCCGGAGGAGATTTGGGCCTGCACCACCTGTATGGCCTGCGTCGAGGCCTGTCCCGTGTACATCGATCCTCTCAGCAAGATCCTGGAACTCCGGCGCAATGAGGTCATGATCCAGGACCGCTATCCGGAGACTTTTGCCGACGTCTTTACAGGGACTCAAAAAAGAGGGAATCCGTGGAACCAGCACCCCTCCAGCCGGTTGGATTGGGCGAAGGGCCTCTCGATTCGAACCATGGCGGAAGTCAAAGGAGCCGGGGAAACTGTCGAGTACCTGCTCTGGGTTGGCTGCTCGGCAGCTTTCGAGCCGCGCAATCAAAAAATCGCGCGCAGTCTAGTCCAGATTCTTCATCAAGCGGGGGTCTCTTTCGCCGTTCTCGGAGATGAGGAGAGCTGCACGGGTGATCCGTCGCGCCGAATGGGGCACGAGTATCTCTTCCAGATGCAGGCCCGGATGAATGTCGACACCCTGCAGAACTACACGTTTCAGCGGATCCTGACACTCTGTCCGCACTGCTTCAACTGCCTCGGAAAGGAATACCCCGACTTCGGTGGAAGTTACCCAGTTGTGCATCACACGCAGTTGATCCATGAGTTGCTCGAGCTGGGCAAGCTGCACTTGTCAACCACTCTCCAGGGGGTGGTCACTTACCACGACTCCTGTTATCTGGGGCGTCACAACGGCGTGTTCGATGCCCCACGAGAGGTGCTGAAGAGAATTCCCGGACTGGAGATCGTGGAGATGAAACAAAGCCGTGAAAACGGCATGTGCTGCGGAGCGGGCGGAGGACTGATGTGGATCGAGGAGGAACCCGGCAAGCGCGTGAACGAGAGACGCGTGGACCAGGTACAGGAGGCAATCGGAGGCGCGTCGGCCGCCGGCAAACCTGGCATCGTAGCTTCTGCCTGTCCGTTCTGCATGACCATGATGGAAGACGGCCTGGCGTCGAGGAAGGCCGGCGTTCAAGATAAGGACATCGCGGAGCTGGTGGCGGAAGCCATGGGGCTCCACGTCTGATCAGGGAAGGGACATCCGAGCCGACAAGGAGTCTCAAAGCAGAACTCTCCGTGCCCCTTTGGGATACATCGCCCCAAAATCCGCGGGGCAGAAAATTGACAAGAAAAAATTGCGAAATCAACGGTCCTGGTCATCCTCAGCTTTGACTCAAACAATCAACCAGCACGAGTACAAAAATTCAAGCTCAAAATCAACAACTTTATTGTCCTAGCCTTCCGGCGAACCCACTCAAGCCAACTGGCGCGCTTTTCGTCGTGCCCGGCGTGCTCCCCGTTCTGAATCGGAATCATCATTGCTGGATCGATGAGCAGCCAGCCAGCCCTGACAATTTTCATCATGCCCCATCATCACATTAGCAGCCAAGATACATTTCCGTATCTCATCTTCCAGGGGATTCGTGATGGCACAGGTCATGCCACTGGCAATGGCCATCGTTAAGAAAGTTGCATTCAGAGTCGGGCGGTCTGGCAACCCGAAGGAGATGTTCGAGGCCCCGCAAATACTGTTCACCCCCAACTCTTCTCGCAGTCTTCGCACGAGCTTGAAAAGTGTGACGATGGCAGAAGGAACGGCGCCGACTGGCATTGCCAACGGGTCGATAATGACGTCGTTCCGGGAGATTCCATAAGACTCAGCCCGCTTCACAATCCTACGGGCCACCTCGAAGCGCCCATCTGGGTCCTCTGAAATTCCGGTCTCATCATTGGCCACGCCGACCACTGCAGCTTTGTACTTCGCAATGAGCGGCAGTACTGCCTCCAATCGTTCTTCTTCGCCCGTGACTGAATTCACCAGCGGCTTACCCTGGTAGGCTGCCAAACCCCGCTCCAGCGCGGCTACAATGGAAGAGTCGATGCTAAGAGGAACATTCGTAACGGACTGGACGACGCGGATGGTTTCGGCCAAGATCTCAGGTTCATCGGCGAGGGGAATCCCCGCATTGACGTCCAGCATTTGAGCGCCAGCCGCCACCTGGGCGATGGCATCCGCCCGGACACGGTCAAAATTTCCTGCAGCCATTTCAGCCGCTAGCAGTCTGCGACCGGTAGGATTGATTCTTTCTCCAATAATCACGAAGGGGTAGTTGGGTCCGATTCTTACTTCCCGGTCGGGTGAGGTAATAATCGTTTCCATGGGGAGTTCTCCGTTTCATTCCATTGGGACGGTGCTCGCTCGGAGCGTCGAGGGACCTGACGCAGACGCGGAACGTCAAAGCAGAATTGAGTCTGAATGAAATCTGCACCGGCCTCTACCTTCTTGGCTAAGCGCAAGGGCCGAAAGTCAAAAGGAGGGACGAAGGGGTTTTCAGCCGCGCCCAAGATAGCCGAGGTGACGACTCCAACTTCCTACCGCTCAAGAACTCACCCTTATCTCGCAAAATTCTCGCGGTATTGAGCCTATAGCCCATCTCCAGAAGATGAGGCCAATTTTGTAACCCGTCTCACACCACCGTCTTACACTTTGCTTGCAGTCGAAGTCTCCGGTTCATAGCCTCCGTTTTGTACCAGGCGCGAAAGACGATCTGGAGGGTAAGCGTTTTCAAGCTCAAGTGCCAGCGCGTCGGCTATGGCTTCCGGAATACCCTCCCGCTCTCGCCACTCTGAGGTTCGCCAAGCCGACAAATAGGCATCAGTCCCTGTGGCCTCTGTGCGCATGGCCGCCTCGTCAATCCCCTCTTGAAAACGTTCGGAAAGATTGCGAGCCAGTCGGGCTGATCCGGCCCGGATTTTCAACTGAGCTGGAATGTCCCTCCAGTAGATGATTTGATATTGCGTGGTCACGGGTTAATCAGCTCCAACAACCTGGACTCAAGGGCACCATATCCTACTGGCTGGACCTCTAACGGCAAATTCAGTCTCTCGGCTGCCTGTTGCGCCCGGACTAGAAGTTCTGGATCTGCCCGCTGGGACAAGTAGACGGCCCGAGTGTAATTGGCAAAATAATCCTCTCGAAGCTCGGGGAAGCGGTCCAGGCCCAGCTCCTTAATAACGAGTTGATCGAAGTGACGGACTAAGAAATCGGTAAGAAAAAAGGTGCCTGGCTCTTTCTCCATGAGTTCGTCAAAAATCGAGTCAGCATACATCTCATAACAATGAGGTCCGCGGATTCGCTTTACGCCTTCGGCCTCCAAGAGCGCATCCAGTTGGCCGCCTGTGCCACAATCGCCATATACAACAACCACCTGCTCAAAACGCTGGCGAGCTTCGCGAATCCGTTCGAGCACCGCGGCGGGAATCCGAAAGGGAGAATTGTGAAGCAAGGCGGGAGTTGCCAACACTTCAGCATTCCATTGGTGTTTCTCCCTTAGGGCGAGTACCTCCCGAGCCAGGGCTCCGCAAGCGATCAATGCCGTCTTCATTTTCACCCCACCGTGACTTGAATGCGCTTTTCTAACATTAACTTCTTAGCTGTCTCCACAGCGACCGAAGCATCCCGACAATAAGCGTCAGCTTGAATCGCTTCAGCAAAGCGGGAATTGACCGGGGCCCCACCCACCAGAACAATCACTTTATCTCTCAACCCAGCATCCTTGAGCGCCTGAATGACTACCTTCATGTATGGCATCGTGGTGGTTAACAGAGCGCTCATCCCCAAAATGTCTGTCTGGTGTTCCCTGACTGCCTGAATGAACCGATCAGCGTCGTTGTTAATCCCCAGATCGATCACCTTGAAGCCCGCCCCTTCCATCATCATGGTGACCAGATTCTTCCCGATGTCATGGATGTCGCCCTTGACGGTTCCGATCACCATCGTTCCAATGCTTGGTGCTCCGGTTTCCGCCAGCAACGGCCTGAGAATCGCCATGCCAGCTTTCATGGCTTTGGCAGCCATCAACACTTCCGGAACAAACAGAATGCCGTCCCGGAAGTCAATACCCACAATGTCCATGCCGGCCACTAAACCCTGAGTCAGTGTTTCGTAAGGGGACAAGCCGCGTCGAAGTAGTTCATTAACCCCGGCAACAACGTCCTCTGCCATCCCGTCGTAGAGACAGTCATGCATAGTCTCCAGTAGTTCTGGAGTTTCCAGTTGGGTAATGTCCAGCTCTTCACTCATAGGCTCCCCAGTTAGCGTGATTTGGCTAAGTTCAATCGCCTCCGGGCGCGTCCCTTAGGTCGTTGTTCCCAACTGCAAGGTAAGACCTCGCGCAAATGAGGGAAAGCGTCATAAGCATGGGGCAACGCCATGGCAGCGACAAATTCTTCCTGAAAAGCAGGCTCTACGGCTATGGAAACATAGGCTACCTGTCTCGCCAGATGGACTGCTTCGGCCCGCCGTTCCCGATCGAGCAATGCGATGCGAGCGCCATCCCCAGCGGCGTTGCCCACAGCGGTTACCTTCTCCAGGTCACAATCTGGAATGAGACCAAGAACCATAGCATGCCGAGGGCTGATGAAACTTCCAAAGGCCCCAGCCAGTAGAATCCGGTCTACCCTCTCCACCCCTCGACGGCGCATCAACAGCTTGACACCCGCATACAGGGCAGCTTTAGCCAGTTGGACTGAGCGTACATCGTTCTGGGTAATCACAATGGGGGCTTCCGATGCCGTCTGATTGGGGTTGGCCAGAACAAATTCTCCTGATCGCCCGTTAAACCGGATACGCCAGCTACGTGCCGATGCCGCTTCAATAAAACGGCCATCCTTGTCAATAATCCCCGCCAAGAACATCTCTGCAATGGCTTCGATAATGCCACTCCCGCAGATACCCGTGACCTGAGCTTGGGCCGACTCATCGATCCACTCTTCACGGCCAATGACTTTGAACTTGATTTCCAAGCTTTCAGGGGAAATCCTCACTCGCTCGATGGCTCCGGGTGCAGCGCGTTGACCGTGAGTAATCTGCGCCCCCTCAAATGCCGGCCCCGTGGGACTGGAAGCTGCCAGAACCTGATGGCGGTCACCTAAAAGAATTTCGGCGTTGGTTCCAACATCAACGATCAGGGTCATCAGATCCTGCTGATGAGGAGCCTCGGCCAGTAACACCGCCATGTTGTCCGCACCGTTTTGGCCAGCAATGCAGGGCAAGACATGCACGCGGGCTGCAGCATGGGCAGCAGTCAGACCCAAATCCCTGGCCTTCAGGTCGAGTGGCCCGCTGATAGCCAGCGCAAAAGGCGCGCCTCCCAATTCAACGGGATCGATTCCGAGCAACAAATGATGCATGACACTATTGCCGACCACTACCAAATCCAAAATATC
>JBGOVH010000250.1:0-4949 GCA_041478005.1 Terriglobia bacterium
CGATGGTGAACGTCAAGATTTTGCAGTTTTTCGCCTCGATAATGAAAAAGTCTCGGGGAATTGGGGCAAGAATGAAGCGCTCGTGAAGGGAACCTTCATGGATGGAAACCTCGAATTGAAATTCCCATTTGTCTCAGAGGAGGCCGGATTGCAGGGTGACCTTACGATCACAGGCCAACTGAAAGAGGAAAAACTCACGGGACATTGGGGGTTTGCGGGCTACTCCGGTACTTTTGCGGCAGAACATTCCGGGGGTTCGAAGTAATATGAAGGAGCTAGAGGATCACTTAAATCCGGCATTCTTTGCACTCTTCCGGCCCACGCCAGCTTTTTCGGTATATTGAAAGAGGGCTTTGGCTTCAGGCAACAGCTCAATGGCTTTCAATACTTGCGCATCGCTTTCCAACAAGACCCTGTGGGCTTCTACGTGACCCTGGTGAGACAGAGTGTATTCGTATTTGAGCTGGCGTTTAATGAAATCAAGGTTGTTCTTGAATTCGGAGTCTTGAAAGGTGATGTCATTAGAAAGAAGGAAGATCCTAAATTGATCGAGCAGTCCATCATCGGGCTCAAAGGAGTGAATCATTTCAGCGTGCTTTGAGTTAAATACACGAACGAAATTAAAGAAAGTGGATTTACTCAAAAGAAGAGACTGGAACGAACTCAGACGTGGAGCATCGGATAGATAATCAGGCCGAATGCCGCCTCCACCATAGACCTCTCTTCCACAATCCGTGTGCTTGATTTCTGTGGGTTTTGTCTCTTCCCTTTTAGTATTAAAGTAGTCGAAAAAAGATTTCTTCGCGTAGTCCCTTTGAATTAACCGCCCGCTGGGCGTGTACCATTTGGCCGTGGTCAAGGCCACGCCAGCTCCCTGGCTGAGGTCAAAGACGGACTGGACAAGCCCTTTCCCGAAGCTGGTTTCACCTAAAATCAAACCGCGGTCATGATCCTGCACGGCTCCAGCCACAATTTCAGAAGCGCTGGCACTGTCTCTGTTAATCAGCACCACCATTGGAAAAGACCTTCCTTCAGATCCCTTTGGAACCTGGTACTTTTGATTGGCGCTGGACAAACGGCCTTTGGTCACTACCACTTCCTGGCCCATTTTTAAGAACTTATCAGTTACACCAATAGCCGCTTCTAAAGAGCCTCCAGGGTTGCTGCGTAAATCCAAAATCAAACCTTCGAGCTCTGACCCCAACTTTTTTAAACTCTCATCGATTTCCTTTTCCGTCGTCTCTGTAAAGCTTTCGATCCGAATATAACCGATCTTGGGGCGAAGGAAGAACGTCGCCGGGATGCTGTATTGAGGAATTTCATCGCGAACCGGGGAAAACTCCAAGAGATCTCGGACGCCTTCGCGTTGAATTGAAAGGTGGACTGTTGTTCCTAAGGGGCCCCTAAATTTTTCGGCGACTTGTTCATGGGAGAAGCCCTCGCAGGATTTTCCATCAATCTGAACAACGATATCTCCCGGTTGAATACCTGACCGGTTAGCAGGGGATCCAGGCAGGGTGGAAATAACCGTTGGTTTCCCACTAATCATCGTGATACTGATCCCGAGGCCGAAGAAATTGCCTCGCTGGTCATCACGGAATTGGCGATAGGTCTTCGGGTCAAAAAAATTGCAATGAGGATCGAGAGTGTTCAACATTCCCCGCACAGAATCGTACAGTGATTTTTCAGGGTCGAACTTGTCGGCGTAGTTTTCCTCGACCAGGCTAAGGACTTCAGCGTATGTCCTCAACCAGTCATTCAACTCCTGCGACGATTTGGGCATCGCCAGAATCTGCATGCTCCAAAACCCAACCGCTAATACCGCACACAAGAAAGAAGTTGATCCATACGGGGGCAGACAATATCTTGGCAAGTCTTTCTCCTGAAAAAAACTTAGCACCGGACAAAACGAATGTAAAGTCGAATTCAAGTGCAGGATTAATGCGTTTAGTTATTGGGGGCTTTGTGCAGCCAACCAGTGTCCTTGGTGTCTTTGCGGTCAACTTTTGTTTTCACAAATGGTTTCCTCTCAAATTCGGTCACAACCCAATGCCATTTAGGTTATGATGCCTAAATATTGGTGACATGGTTTGCAGGTTGAGTCAGCCTCACGTTGTCCCACGTCTTTTCAAAGAGTGATTGCGAGGACGAGAACGACGATGAGGACGATTTCCATGGGGGAGGGACAATTAAATGAGAATTGGGGTCGACAGCTACTGTTATCATCGCTTTTTCGGGGAAATCTATCCCTTCCAAAATGATCCTGGGAAAAGATGGTCTACCCGCGATTTTATTAATAGAGCGCTTCAGTTGAAGGTAGAGGGAGTCTCTTTGGAGACTTGCTTCTTCCAGAGTTTTGAACCTGAGGCTTTGCAAGAACTCAAAGACCCACTGGACCAATATCACGTGGATCGTGTCGTGGCCTGGGGGCATCCAGATGGACTTGAGGGAGGTCAGAACCAATCTGCACTTGAAGATCTCATCAATTGCATCGACGTTGCCGTTTTGATGGGTGCCAAAGTCATGCGCATCGTCGGGAGCAGTCTCAGATTCAGGAATGAACCACACGGTCCGCAAATCGAAAACTTGACCGAAATGCTGACCAGGGCAGCGAGCGTAGCAGAGAGGATGGGGGTCATTCTGGCCATGGAAAACCACATTGATTTTACGGCCAACGAGATTCTTACCCTAATCCATCGAGTGGGATCTAACAACTTTGGAGTGAATTTTGACACGGGTAATGCGCTGCGGTTGTTTGCAGACCCAGTTCAGGAAGCCAAGCTCCTGGCACCCTATATTCATGCAACACATATTAAGGATGTCAGTCCGCGAAGAGGGGGTTCTCCCCAGGAGTGGAACTTTTGGGAGAGTGTCCCTGCCGGCCACGGTGTTGTGGACATCCCAGGTGTTATGAAGGTCCTGAGAGACCAAGGCTATCAGGGGACTCTCTGTGTTGAAGTGGATTGTTTAAGGAAGGATTGGGAGGAAGACGAGGCTGTCGAAGCGAGCGTCCTTTATTTGCGAGAACTGGATGTGAAGTTGGGGGAACAAGAAAAATCTGCAAAAGTTAAAGTCTAAAGATCTGGATGCATATGAATTGCATCGACTTGAAATGTGGCAAGTTTGTGATGATGTACAAATTTGCCCCAGCCAAATGTTAGGATGGGAAGGATGCGCTTCTGTAATCCATCCGATGTGAGAGCTCTAGTACAAACGAAAATCAAGGGTGGAATGGTAGACCAGTTGCTTGCATCCATCTTCAGTGGGAAATCTAAGACTGCTGAGAAAACTTCATATGAGAAGAGAGCTTCGAGTGACCAGGCTGATTGCAGCGGCATCCTTCTTTTTTCTCGTAACAAAGACGGTTGAAGTTCCAGCCCTAGGCCGTGCAGAGAGCCTCATGGCACAGGAAGGAGACTCCACTCAATCAGGACTTAAGATCATCGAAGGGCAGATTCTGGCGGTGGATGCAAAGGCCCGGAGCCTCACAGTCATGGATGGAAAAACAAGTCAAACCTTCAGCTGGGATGAGGGAACCCGGATGACTGTGGCACGCCACATGGTCAAGCCTTCAGCTTTGCTCCCTGAAGCGAGAGTGATGATCACCTTTCTGGAACGAGGAGAAGAGAAGAGAGCTCGCTCGATCACCATTACCCCAAAAAGAAATCATAAGAAAAACAGTCAGTCCACTGCGAGCCTTGTCAAATCCATCATGCGCCACCTCCAACGCTTTTAGGTGTGCACCCGTTGTGGGGTTTCACCCGGACTGGAAGTTAGGGTTTTCGGAGATTCCCTTTCTTTCGGAATGATCCCTAGTTGACGTAAACCCTTCGAAAGATATGTTAAAGACCTGGATCTCCAAGTTGTCGCTGCAAACACAATTCCTGGTCTTAACCGTTCTCCTGTCTTCAATGGTGCTGATTGTTACCGATTGGGTAACCACCGTCAGTTCTGTGCACACAGTCGAAGGTACCACGGGCGCGCAAACCACACAGGCCGCCAGACGTCTCGGAACCTATTTGGAGAAAAGTTCGGCTGCCCACCTACCGTCTGAATTCAGAAATCAAGTTTTGGAGATTCTTGAGCTGGAGCCCAATATCACTCGTGTTGACGTATACGCGGACTTCAGTGGTGAGCTAAAATCAGTGGAATCGAGTTCAAGCCGGGGGGACCGCCCGCTGGAAGGTCAGGAAATCAGTGCTTTCTATGATAGCCAGAGCGACACCTTCATCGTCGGCAAAGGTGTCTCTCGCGAGATCTTTTCGGTATATCCCATTCGTTTCAATGACGGACAACAGGGATTTGTTACCGTAGTCAGTTCCCTCGAGGCCGTGGATGAGATCCTCAAAACCCACTCTCGAATCAGGCTATATTCGCTGGTGGCTACAACATTCCTTCTGGTTGGAGCCATCACTTGGTTATTTCGGACCAAAGTATACCGCAGCGTTTTTCACCTAGTTGAGGTGATGCATCGTTTCAAGGGTGGGGATAGTTCGGCCCGCGCGCGTGAGGTTATGACCGGTGAATTGGGGGAACTGGCACGGAATCTGAATTACATGCTCGAAGAAATGGGAAAGTTTAGCAATCACCTCCAATCGCAAGTCAAAATTGCAGTCGACCAACTGGCCCATCGGAACAGGGAACTACAGGAATTGAATTCGCAGCTATTTGACACACAGAAGCAGCTTTCCCAGGCTGAACGGTTGGCGCTGGTAGGACAGCTGACCGCGACTTTTGCTCATGAAGTGGGTTCACCATTAAGTGCAATCTCCACTCAATTGCAAATGCTTTTGGAAGATAATCAATTGAATTCTCGGGTCCGACATCGACTAACCCTTGCCAATGAGCAGATCGACAGGGTGTGTAACATCGTTGAGGGCTTGCTGAGTAAGGCTCGACGCACATCACATCAGATTCCCTTGGATCTTGGGGAGATTATTGGGAAGGTC
>JBGOVH010000257.1:0-4930 GCA_041478005.1 Terriglobia bacterium
AAAATATTCCTTCTCCTACCAAGCTTAATTCAAATAGTTACAAGCAGGCCAAGTCCCTCACCCCCAGCCCCTGAAGGTGTGAAAGAATGCGTGGGTCAGCGGGGAAGGTCGTCCGTCTTAGATCGTCCCCCCTTTTCCAAGGGGGGACTTGTTCCAGGTGCCGCTCAATTTTTTCACACATTCCCTTTCCCGTGGGGAGAGGGATGGAGGCTTGAGAAGCCTCCACAAGGCCGGGTGAGGGGGTTGCTTGACTTGAAACCTGAGAGTATCTTTTTGGCTCCAACTTGCTATCACTGCACGACGATTTCTGTCTGGCTCGACACCTTTTGGTTCTTGGTGGTATCGGTCGTTTCAATAATCACGCGATATTTCCCAGGTGCCAGGTCTTTCACCGGCAGATTGAGACCGATTGCCACTTCGTTCCGTCCTGTGGGAAAAACCAAATCGTCTATCGGGAAGGAAGGCATCGGGTCAGATTTTCCTTTTTCATCCACCAACTGTACAACGGCCGTCAGCTTTCGTTCTTGTTCATTGCTCGTCAAATTATAGAGCTTATAGAAAACGGCCACCGGATTCTCACGGTTGACTGTGTTCTCCACCTGGGGAAGGATTTGCAGTCCTTTATAAATCAAGGGATCGCTTTCATCCAGGAGCCGAGTCTGCAGATTCCTGATGAGATCGGGCAACTGGGTCATTTGTTGTGTGACGACCAGACTGCTCGATGAGGGACCTGCAGGCGAGATAGGCGGTACAACCAGGGACTGTTCAGCCGTGCCTACTTTTCCCTTCTCATCCGCAACGGCCAATTTTATTTGATATTTCCCCGGACGGAGCTTCAAGTAGTTGCGATAAGGAATATCCTGGTTCCGGAAGAGTTCTTCTTTGTCCTTTTCTACGGCCAGATTCATGGTTTCACTGAAGCGGGCCGCCACGCTTCCGTCCTCAGCATAGGCCACACCCATGATATCAATCGAATTCACGAGCAGTGGTCCCTTCTTTTTCAGCTCAATTATGCCTTTCTTGATTTTGGCCGAGATTGGAACTCTGGCCAGTTCCGGCGAATCGTAAAAATAGATGGAATGGAAGTTCACTGGCAACTGACTCAGTGGGGTTGGGGAAGAGATGGCACTCATCAAAGATCGCTCTCCCTTCGATCCTGCTAATGCATCCAAAGGCCTGGGATCTTGGTAGCCGTTACGGTATTTTAGTTTCGTCCCTTTGACATCTGTCTTTACTTCCAGTTTGCGAAACTTCCCATCGCGTTTCGGATTGCCTGGGTTAAAACCCAAAACATAGTAATTGCTTAGCTCCAGATCCACTTTGTCCAGCCCCTGGTTCAGGTTATTAGTATTGAAGATGGCCAGTCCTCCAGTTTCAGTAGCCATCGATCGCAATACGTTTTCGAAGATCGCCTGCTGCTGAAACTGGTCGAATTGTCCGCGTGAATCGTCACCCTGGGGGTTCTGTCGGCCATCCCGGGAGTTCGTTTCCCCGGGCTGGCGGCCACTAGTTGAATCATTACTCCGCCCGCTATCCTTTGAGCTGCCGCCAAGTCCTCCACCAGAAGTTCCGCCCTGACCTCCTCCGGCTCCTGTCGATCCTCCCGGGCTACCCTGCCCTCCTCCTTGTCCCCCCTGCCCCGGCGTTTGCCCTCCTCCGGTTTGCTGCAAAAAAGAAGCCCCAAGCAAGCCGGACGCGCTCGGATTCAACAGATCCGTGACCGGCAGTATTCGACTTACCAACGATTTCCAGCGAAGCCCGTTTCCAGCGGCTTTTTTGCTCGCAAACGATTTTGGCATGCCCAAAAAACTTTGGGAACTACGAGCGCCTGGCTCTGTCAGCGAGTTCAATCCGCGCGCATCAATGCTATAGAAGACAACATTGGAGCGTTGAGCCGCAGTCACCGCCTGACGGAGCTCGTTTTGGGACTCGCCAGTGATTGCAAAATCCTCGGAAAACATCAGGATGGACTTGCGCCCTTTCACGCGTGACAGCGAAGAGGCGATGAAGCCAAGACTGCGAAACATCTGAGTGGCGCGGAACCTCGCCTCCTGCATCATTCCTGGGTTTTGGCCAAAAGGATCCCGTCGATTGGGTCGTCCCTCTTGTCCGGGAATCGCACTCGGGTTTTGGCTGTCACGCGACAATCGTTGTCCAGGTACAAGATTAGCCTGTGACATAGCGGGGATGCGGATAGCCTCGACAACCTTGCCGGAATCATGAGTGAAGTTTTGAGTCACTTTCAGACTCATTCCGTAAACAGCCACGGAAAAGAGGTCCCAGGACCGCATGTGCTCTTTGACGTATTTTTCCGCAGCATCCCGCGTGACTTTGGTTTGGGAAGGAGTGATCGTGCTGTCATCAAACAGAATTAAGACGACTTTCCCCCGGCGCGCATCGTCATCAATGTCACTCAAGCTAGTGGGCACAACTTGTGGTTCCGTCTTGTCTGACACGATATCGAATGACACAATCTGCTGCTGTTTGCCGTCTTCGTACAGTTTGAAGTCTTCCTTCTTGAGACCTGGGATTGGATTCCCCTTCTTATCCAGTGCCACAACCTCGACAGTGACAAGATCCACATTCACGCGCAGGGTGCTAGTCGAACCGGACTGGCCCGCTTGAGCCAGAACGAGCCGTTCGTTCGAGCCTGACGGCACCAACACGAGAATCAAGCCAGCAAGCAGACTTACTGCTGTGCAAAACCTGCGCCCTTGTATAGAAGCATGAATTTTCATGACCCCCCCTTATCAGTAGCCAGTTATCAGTTGCCAGTCAAGGCCCAGCCCCCAACAACTAACCACTGGTAACTGTTAACTTAACCTTCAAGGCACTTCAATCGTTTTATTAATGGAACCCATTTTCGTGTGCACACCTTCTCGAACTACGGCTTTGATTTTATAACGACCCGGCGGAACCTTAATATCTACCTTCGACGTAAACCCGTAGTTGAGCAGAGCAGTGTAGCTGGGGTCCGTCAGATTCAGCTCCATAGCCTTCTCTAGTCCATCCA
Organism: Terriglobia bacterium; assembly: GCA_041478005.1. GTDB lineage: Bacteria > Acidobacteriota > Terriglobia > Versatilivoradales > Versatilivoraceae > JBGOVH01. The sequence continues at coordinate 3,014 of JBGOVH010000257.1, forward strand.
CGTACCGGTCATTTTCATCGAATGCCACTACTACCAGGTGGATCATACTCTTGTGGCGTGAGTCTTCATCTAGGAACTTCAACCCTCGAATATTGACGTGGGTCAAGAGGGCCAACTGATAACGGGCTTCGTCTACCTGGAAGTAGTTATAAGAGAGCTGCACAGGAATCTCGTTAAGGTTCCCCGGTGCATGCAAAGCTTCCAGTATGTCTTCCTTCTTACGTCGCTCAAAGGAGATCTCTTCTTTTGGGGCGTAGTATCCTTTTCGATAAATCAGATTCACCCCGGGTCGTGACACTTCCAACTTGATCTTGTGATAGCGACCATCTGATTTTGCAGCAGGTGAGGCGTAGGTCAAGACATAATAAAACGATTGGCTGTCCGCAATCTTGCGCAGTCCGCCATAGAGATCGTTGCTGTTCTCAATGTGCAGCCCACCGGTTTCGTTCGCCAGCTGTCGCATAGGCTCGTTCTGCGCAATCATGTCCTCATTTCGCAGCAGAGGTTTTTGTGACAGCGCCGCAAAACCTGGACTATTCAAACTGCCAACTACAACTTGATCTTTGGCTTCATAATTGTTGGTGTAAAGCCCACGGAAGTCAACGGTATTAAAGATCACCCCCGAACGCAGAGCCAGGTCGACCACCTCTTGGATCTCATAGCGCAGATCGTCAGACAAAAATCCATCCGAGAAGAAAATAAAAGATTTCTTGGCTTCAAAATGCCGTACTGATCGAATATGAGCCCGCAAAGCGCTAAGTAGATTGCGAGAGCGGAATTGGCTTTCTTCGTACTGTTGAGAGGCATTCGAATAAGCAATCCTTGCCGCCATCGCCTGAATGTCTCGATCTGATTGCCCCGGACGACTATCCATATTGTTGCATATCATAATTTCAGCAATCGCCACTTCGAGTGAGCGCGTGTCTGAGCCTCCATTGCTGATATGCTGAGCCTGTAAATCCGTCAGCTCGGGACAAGTAGATCGAGAAACCCTGCTCAAATTGACTTTCTTAAGGAGGTCATGAACTTGGTTCATGAGCAAATCCTTATCACTGGTAAAGGGCTGATTGAGTCGCCCAGATGCAGTCTGCAGAGAGACCAGATCGCCTGGTCCCAAGTCCGTCGAGAGAAATTTTTCGATTGCTTTTTGTGTGAAATGGAAATATTGAGGTGCAGACGCTGTAAGGTCATCTACTATAAGACTAATCATGCGGCCCTGGCTTAAGTCGGCCTCCTGTTCCGAGGCAACGGCGCCAGGAGGCACCATTTTGCCGCCAGTGTCGATCACTTGGGAGCTTTTGTAGGATTCCAGAGCAAAGGTGTGAATCGGCTGGGGTTTGCCATCTTCGTAGACTTTGAAATCATCTACCCTAAGATCCTTAACAGGACCCCCTTGCTTATCCGTCACAATAGCACTCACTACAACGACGTCTACTGGAACTTTGAACGTAAACGAATCGAGTTTTTCAGAATCCTTCTTTGCGTTGCGTTTAATGGTCTCATCGGCTGTCATGATCCCCGATGCCAGCAAAAATACGAGGGCTGTCAAGATTCGAAAGGGATGACGCGTCGCGAGATACATAAGTTTATGAACGCCTTGACAAAAAGAACTTGAATTAAGGCTGATTATGGTTCTTATTACAGAGAAAAACAACAGGCAATTCGGACTCATTGTAATGCCTCGTTACGGGGGGAATCTTTGGTAGCCACGACAAACGTGCTGGTTGCGTTTGTCGTGGGCAGATGTGCCCGCGAGGGAAAGCCCACGATAGCCACAGAAAGCGCGTCAATCGTGGCTACCCATGCCAATTCGATTCCCCCCGGAAGGATTACGACTCATTTCAAATGCTTCTCAAACCAATCCGGAATTCTTCTAGCCAAATCAAGAAGATGCATTTTCTCACAGGGGGCATGACC
>JBGOVH010000270.1:0-4753 GCA_041478005.1 Terriglobia bacterium
CCTCGCGCTCGTCGTCGGCATCCAGGAACCCCTGAAATCTTCCATCTCCTCGGGTCGTACCTCACCCCGCCAGATCCAGCAACAAGCTGCGAACAGAGGAAAAAATCTCAGTTGGGATCAATCCTGCGGATTGAATTCTCAAAGTCCCACTGGGAGATAAAGAAGCTCCTGGATAATTCGAGACGACCTCTACCAACCGCTGCGGGCGGACTGGGGTCTTCTCATGAAACTTCATAGCAATCCCGTCGCGCTCCCGGTCGATGGATTGTACCAAGATACGCTCGGCCATCAGTCTCAATCGGACATACTCCATCAAGCTCTCTACTTGAGTTGGCACCGGACCGTAGCGATCCTCCAACTCGTTTCGCAAATCTTCAATTTCCGAGTCCTTCCTGAGAGATGAAATTCTCTTGTAAGCGCTGAGACGCTGGTTTTCATCCGGTATGTAATCGGCTGGAATCTTGATGGCGACTTTCAGATTAATCTGTGTCTGCACTTCAGGAATCGATTCAGCTCCTCTCATTTCTTCAATCGTTCGCTCAAGCATCTGGCAATAGAGATCAAATCCGATTGCATTGATATGCCCATGCTGTTCTCCGCCAAGGAGGTTTCCCGCTCCGCGTAATTCCAGATCGAGGGCCGCTATCTTGAAACCGGATCCCAGATCACTAAACTCCTTCAAGGCAGCAAGGCGCTGACGCGCAACTCCAGTCAGTGCTTTGTCGGGAGGAGTTAGCAAGTAAGCATAAGCCGGCCGATTGGACCGTCCCACGCGCCCACGCAACTGATAAAGCTGGGCAAGACCAAGGAGATCGGCCCGATTGACAATAATGGTGTTCACCAATGGGATGTCTAGCCCATTTTCAATAATGGTGGTGGAAACCAGAATATCTGCCTCATGGTTCACAAATTTCAACATGGTTGTCTCAAGCTCTTTTTCTCCTAGCTGACCATGCCCAACCAGGACGCGAGCCTCTGGACAAATTTTTTGAACCATGGATGCAACCGAGTAAATCGACTCCACCCGATTGTGCACGAAATAAACCTGTCCCTTACGAGCCAGTTCCTGCTGGATGGCGTTCTGAATGACCTGCTTGCTGAATGGGACAACCAATGTCTGGATGGCCAGCCGGTCACGTGGAGGCGTCTCAATGATCGACATATCTCGAATTCCCAACAGAGACATATGGAGTGTTCTGGGTATCGGAGTAGCGGTCATGGTTAACGTATCCACTCTCTTTTTCAGCTGCTTCAAGCGTTCCTTGTGAGCGACTCCGAATTGTTGCTCTTCATCTACGATCAGAAGTCCCAGATCTCGAAACTGTACTCCTTTTGACAGTAGACGGTGTGTGCCAATAACGATATCAATCTTTCCGGTGGCCAGTTTAGACTCAATCTCTGCCTGCTCCTTGGGGCCGCGGAAGCGGCTAAGCATTTCGATTGTCATGGGAAACGCGGTAAGTCGCTGCTTGAAGCGGAGATAGTGCTGGTGAACCAGAACAGTGGTGGGTGCGAGAACGGCTACCTGCTTTCCATCGAAGGCAGCCTTGAAGGCGGCTCGCATAGCCACTTCGGTTTTGCCAAAACCCACGTCGCCACAAAGCAGGCGGTCCATAGGCACCTCAGACTCCATGTCCCTTGTGACTTCTTGAATGGCCGTCAATTGATCCGGGGTCTCTGTATATTCAAAAGCCTCGTCAAACTCCGCATGCCAATGACCATGAGATGAGAACGCATAGCCTGGGATTATGCGCCGCTCGGCGTAGAGTTTAAGCAGTTCCTCGGCCATATCGCGCATGGATTTCTTGATGCGCGCCTTGGTTTTTACCCACGTGGTTCCGCCGAGTTTGTCCAACTGAGGACGAGCGCTCGTACCACTGCTGTGCTTCTGAATCAGATCTAGCCTTTCGAGCGGGACATAGATCTTGTCGTCACCATAATAGTTCAGGATCATGAATTCTCGGGCAACGCTGTCGGCGGCCATCTGCCGAAGTCCCAGGAACTGGCCAATGCCATGATCAACGTGGACCACATAGTCACCCGGTTTTAGTTCCCGAAAGTCAGAAACGAAAGAGGCGCTCTTTTGTCTGGATTTGACTGGTCGCGCAAGTAAATCGCTCTCGTCAAAAATATCCCGGTCTCCAAAGATGGTGAGATTCCGGACCTCGTCTTGAAATCCTTCGTAAACATCGCCAACAACAATGGTGGGATGATGATGATCACTTTGCAGGTATAGGGAAGCCTCTTTCCTCTCAATCCCAAAATCAGCAACACAGACAATGTCATATTCCTTAAGGAGGTCGTAGAGCCGTTCTGCTCTCCCGAGGGAAGACTGCACAAAGATCACGCTGGTGTCTTGTTTGCTAAGCTTACCAATATCCTGAGTCATTTCTTTGATGTTCGCGTGATACTTGCGCACGGGACGAGTCTTGCATTCAAGCCGGACAACCAACTCGTCGGCAGACAAAGCTTCCGAGCCTGGATTGTTCTGGGCAACGGGAAAGCCGTCCAGCCGAGAAGAACCTAGTTGATCGAGAAAGATCACTTTTTTTTGTTTGAGCTGTGCTCCCAGTTCGATGGCATCGCAAAACAGATTCCGAGGAGGCACGGCTGGAACCCCTTGAAGTCTTAGGTCCTCAAACTCCCGGTCATTGTGCTCTTCCCAATGGGCAAACCACTGCCTGAACTCTTCAGGCTCATCCAGCACCACGAAACAGTCATCCATAAAATCTAGAACCGTTCGATCAAATGGAATGGACAAGGGTAGTAAGAATTCAACTCCCTGAAAGTATTCCCCATTGCGTGCCCGGGCGACGTGGTTAGCCACAAAATCGGGATAATCACCCGGATCCCAGGACAACTCAGCCATTTCGCTCCACTCTCTAAGAACAGGTTCATCCAGCAAGTATTCGCGCATGGGCGGAAGTGGTACTTTGCGCGCTGGACCAATGGAACGTTGCGATTTGATGGAAAACTCACGCAGAGATTCGATTTCATCACCAAAAAACTCAACGCGGATGGGATTCTCTGAACTGGGAGGAAAAACATCGAGGATCCCTCCCCTCATTGAGAAAGCACCGACACCGGAAACGGGCTCGTCACGAACATATCCAGCCCTCAAAAGGTATCTCACCAGTTCTTCAGGAGAAATCTCCTGCCCGATTGTCAGGATCGGTGTCTCCGAAAAGACTTGACGAACATTCGGCATGCGGGCAAGAAGTGCGGCTCGCGGGCAAAAAAGGATATCTAATCTTGACTGGATTAGTTTCCAAAGAGCCAACGATCTCTCTTCTAGAATCTCAGGATGTGGAGAAAGGCCGCTGTATGGCCCAGGTTCGAGTGATGGGAGAATTGCCAGGGTTTCCTCATCCTTGTTTGAAAGCATCCCGTGGTAAAAGGCTGTGGTCCGCCGGAGATCTTCCAAGCTTTGGTTATCACCACCGACGTAGATCAAGGGTTGGTTAAGGAGCCGGTGGAGAACAGCCAGGTAGGCAGGCTTGGCCGAAGGAGTCAGCCCGCCAAGGCTAAAGTGATTGCGACCGAACTGAACTTGTTGGGAAATCAGTTTGAGTTGGGCGTCATCAAACAGCTGAGAAAAGATATGTTGGGTGAGCACGAAAAAGAAAAGACTGTCAAAAAAAATTAGATGGACCGTGAATAGAGACCCGTGAGGCGTTGAGTGTTTGCGCTCGTGGTTGTATTCATGGTTTTGTTCGATTGTCTGAGTGTGAGCAAGAGCTCAAGTAAGAAAAGCAGTGATTGCTTATCGCTGCTCCTTGTGCCGCTCTAGGATCCTCTCAATGATTTCCGAAGTTGACTGTCCCTTCTCATAGGGAAGAGAGACCACTCTGCCACCAGCCGACTCCACTTCTCTCCGCCCAACAATCTCATCAATTCCCCAATCGCCGCCTTTTACAAGGACATCGGGAAGAATTGCTTGGATCAGGTTGAGCGGTGTGCTTTCGTCGAAAACCGTTACGAAATTGACACTTTCTAATCCGGAGAGAACTAGGCAGCGTTCGTCTTGGCTCAAGATAGGACGCAGTTCACCCTTCAGTTCTTTAACCGAACGGTCACTATTAACCCCAATTACTAACACATCCCCCATTTGTCGCGCGGCTGTCAAGTAGGTGATGTGACCCGGATGCAGGATATCAAAGCATCCGTTAGTAAAGACGATCTTTTGGCCGGCCTGTTTCAAGGCTTGGACCCTTTGAGCTAACTCTTCAGATGACAAGACCTTTGTCAAAGCTATTCCCTAATATGAGCCCAGATTGAAGTCTGTGCTAATCTTAACGAAAGGAATTATAGCATGCAGCGCTTATAGTCGCGGCCTTATAAGCCGAATCACCATGTTACGAAAGAATCTGATATTGCTGAGCTGTTGTGTTTGCGGGCTACTTATCCTCTATGCGTGGATTCGCCACCAGGATTCTGATCTTGAATTCTCTCGAAGCCAGTACTCAGGGCGATTTCGAACTCCAATATTAAGAATTCGGCTTAACAGAAATTCCAATCAACAGTTGTTTTCGCAGCAGACAACCACAAATTCCGCGCTTCTGATTCACGGGATTTCGGCCAGCAAGTCCACCATGACCCAGTTAGGCACTGAACTCGCCCGCTGGGGGCTGGACTGCTACCTGATGGATCTGCCTGGCCACGGTGAATCTCCTGAAAGATTCAGTCGTTCATCAGCTCAACAAGCCGTTGACGAAATAGTGCAGGCGTTGTTGTCGAGTCGCAGCGCGCCTCC
>JBGOVH010000606.1:0-2513 GCA_041478005.1 Terriglobia bacterium
CCAACCTCAGTTCAAGTCATGTGGAGTTTTGTCAGCTGACCAGCCCTTTTCGCGAAGATCTCATTGAGGAGCCTCTCACGCCTGTCAATGGTTACCTTCAGCCTCCCTCGTCTTCCGGGCTAGGTGTGCGGCTGACTGACGACGTGATTAATCGTTACCCCTATCGCGGAAACACTGGACACGCCTTCGGTTGGGGCGAAGTGCCAAGCAAAGACGTCGCCCAGACTTATGGAAAGGTGAAAAGTCTCTCTCACAAGGAATCCCCATGAACCGAAAAGCTCTGTTAGCCAGCTTTTCTCTTCGGCCGTGATCTTTCTTAAGGATGGAAGCATGGAAAACATTAAACCCATTCAGCCCACAGGAGCGGTTTCCACAGTCGCAAACCTCGGGCCTTCTTCGGATCGATCGATCCAGATTGTCTTCGGGCTGTTTTGGCTCTGGTATGTTATCTCTGCAATCGCCTTTCTGCGGGGCCCAGACTGGCTCAGTGCTTTTGGACCGATCTCACTTTCCCTGATTTGGTGGGCCGTTCTTTGGTTTCGCAAAACGCTTCAGCAATGGTCCCGGGCGCTCTCGTTGCCTGTCTGGCTCAAATTTCTCTTGATCGGACTGGTCTTCTCTGACGTCATCATGGAGAATCTGGCGATTTCGTTCAAAGGAGATCTTCATCCCAATCTCTTCTGGAATAGTGTTTTGTGGTTGGGAGCTTACGCCGGTGTCTTGCTGGGATGGTGGCTCATGGCTCACTTCTATGCCCTCACGCCCTGGCAGGTCTTCTTCATTTACGGACTCAAGGGGGTCATCGTTGAGCAAGACTTCATGGTGCCCCTCATGATCTGGAAGAAACAACTGTTAATGGCCTTTTTGGTGATCCCTTATCTTATGGTCGTTTATGCAGCGGCAGTGGCGCCAGTCTTTGTTCTGCTGCAGGACGAACTGCCCAAACCTCAGCGCAGGCTGGGGTGGATCGGGATGGCCCTGGCCATCCTTCTGCCCATGGTGCTTTTCTATGCAGGGGCATTTATCTGGTTCAAAGCGGTTAGTCTTCTTGGGTTGAAGGTTCCGGTGTGAAACCGCACCACGATGGATGAAAATGGGGAGACCTCAGCCCGCCGTAGTCCCCCTTGGCAGCTAATCTTACCCACAAGTCTGGCTGGACACGGGGGGTGGAGCACAATATAAGTCCCCTCCTCAGCTGAGGAGGGGATGCCGAGGCCAACGGCCCGGCGGGGGTGGTTGGTTGTGGCTTGCATGCAACAGCTTGGAAAGTTGCCACGGATTCGAACCACCCCGGCGGCAGCCATTGGCTGCCGCCACCCCTCCTTATCCAAGGAGGGGAGTCTTTGGCGCCGCTTACCCCCGGTGTCCAGCCGACTTGTGGACATGCTCAGCTTGGCAGGGGGGACGCTGCGCTTTTTTCCGGCAGGGGGGATGTTGGCGCATCCGATGAACATACCTATTTCATAAGAATAGCTGGGCCAGTTGACCTCGGGCTGATCACAGCGCTACCAGCGACAATTCATTTTTGGAGAATCCTATGAGCATTTATCCAATCACCGCGGTCTGTCTTCTTCTTGTCTGGGTGTTCACAAATCCGTGCCTTCAGCCTCTATTGGCTGTTGATCCGGTGGCTCAGAAGAAAACCGTCAATTGGCAAGATATTCGTGGCGTAAACTTTTTCACGTCGAATGCTTCCAACGCCCACGAGATGTGGGGGAAATTTGATGCGAGCCTGGTGGACAGAGAGCTGGGTTGGGCCAGAAGCATTGGCTTCAACAGCCTTCGGGTTTGGCTGAGTTTCCAGACCTACCGCTCGGACCACGGCAGATTTCAAAGTCACCTTGCTCAGTTTCTGGACCTTTGCAAAAACCACGAACTCACTGTCATGCTGGTCCTGTTTGACTGTTGTGGTATTGAGTCCAGGCCCGGCGCCCAGCTCATGACCGTCGAACAAGCCTATCGTCGTTTCCTGGAGAGTCCCACAATCTCCCAGGAGAACAAGGACCTCATTAGAACCCGTTACAAAGAGTTTGCCGAAGGGCGGGGAAAAAACATGTGGGTTGGCGTCGCCAAGGATACGCCTTTTGACATTCTGTTCTGGCAAAACTGGTCTCCCAATCCAGGACTGAGCCGTATGGGTCAACAGGACTGGCCCTCCCTGGAACGCTACGTCGACGAGGTTCTTCGCATCGGAGTGAACCACAAACAAGTCATCGCCTTCGATTTGATCAACGAGCCCGGTTGCCTCTTTGACTTTCCAGACGGTATGAGCCGGAGAACGGCAGAAGCGCGAGTGATGGAATTCATGCGTCACTTCAGCACCTATATTCAAAAGAAATATCCCGGAGCGGCTCGCACCATCGGCAGCGAAAGTGTGGAACGGATGCAATCACTCGCAAATGATCAGACTGTGCTCTCTTTTCACACATACCAGTTGGGCGAGGAACTCAGCAAAGTGCTGGCTCAAGCCGTGGCCTTTGCTCGAAGCCAAAACAAACCGGTGCTCCTCACCG
>JBGOVH010000524.1:0-3063 GCA_041478005.1 Terriglobia bacterium
GATTACCTGATTCTCGCTGAGGTCTGGGATGGCATCTATGGGCAAGGCTCCCATGGCCCTCCAACCCAGGACAGCCAGTATCGAGAACAGGACAATGATAAGGACTCGGTTTCGAAGTGAGGCTTCGATAATGCGATTGATCATGGAACTTGTGGGCGGACAGATTCTTTGGCTTCTATCTCTTTGGAACTCCCCCAGAGGACGCTGGCGCCTCTATGCAGCTGACGTTGCGAATCAATTAAGAAGTTCCCACGGGCAACAACCCTTTCACCCTCTCTTAACCCATCGAGAACAGCAACGGAGTCGGGAGTTCGCAGTCCCACTCTTATCTGGCGGGCTATAAAAAGACCGTTGCCCTTTTCCACATAAACCAACGGAAGCGGGCTGGCGTCAATAACTGCAGAAACAGGAATCGTCAAAACCGGTTTCGAGGAAGACCGGATTCTGACACGACCAAACATCTCGGGTTTCAGCTTGTGATGTGAATTGGAGATCTCAGTCCGGACTCTAACGGTCCGAGTTTCCGGATCTACTACAGGATCAATGAATGCCACTTTCCCCACAAAGACTTCTCCGGAATAGCTGAAGGTTGTAGCTTGTACGTTCTGACCGAGTGTGATCCAGGAGATCTCATACTCAGGCACTCGGGCAATCATCCAGACCCTGGAGAGATCAGCTAGCGAGTATATGGGATCTCCCTGCGCAACATAGCTGCCCTCCACCACATGCTTCTTGAGCACAGTTCCCGCTGTCGCAGCATGAAAAGTGACCTGATCTTGGACGTGCCCGGTTTGCTCCAGCTCGTGAACCTGCTCGTTTGTGAGTCCTGCGGAAACAAGTCTTTTGCGGGCTGCTTCCACCAACTCTAGCGCGTTCAATTGAGCCTCCGCGTAGGGTGAAGGCTGCAATTTTCGGCGGCTGTTCAGCGCTAAGAGATACTCTTCCTGCCCAGTTACCAGAAAAGGGCTATAGATCGAATATAAAGGTTCGCCTTTGGTGATCACTTGTCCGGTGACATTGGCATACATCTTCTCGATGCGGCCGGCGACACGAGTGGCAATTGCTGCCAGCTGAGTTTCGTCTGGTTCAATCTTGCCGTCTGCTTCAAAGTCTTTTTCGAGTGAGCGCAGTTCTACCGGTTGGGTGGCAATTGCCATTCGAGCCATATCCTCTGGGCGGAGAATGATCTGATCGATCACCGAGTCTTGCAGGGACAAGGGCCCAATTCGCTCCTTGTCATTGGAATTGAGGCCAGAGGTAACTTTGACCAGAGACATGCCGCACGACGGGCAAGTGCCCTTTTCGGAACGCAGGAGTTGCGGATGCATGGGACAGGTCCATAGCGTCTGAGAGAGGACCCTATCTGAGGATTGGACAGAAGTCTTGTGGGGAAGCCGGTATTGGTAGTAGGCGAAGGCTACGACGGCGCTTATTGCCAGGATAACAATGATGCTTTGAGGACGATTGGACATTCGACAGTATCTCGTTAACTCGGAAACAGACAAATCAGCTTTTCGGCAAGAAGACCGCCTTATTCCGGACCCGATGTTTTCATTTTGGAGGAACTGTCAGATTCTCGTATTTCCAACGGAGCTCCGACCGCTCGCTCCAACTCTGCAAGACCAGCCAGATATTCTTCCTGGGCGGTGACCTTCTGGACCTTATTTGAAGTGAGTTCGCGCTGACTCTGTATCAGTCGGTCATAATCTCCCTCCCCGCCCCGATAAGAAGCTTTGGCTGAAAGCAAGGCCGTTTCCAACTGAGGGATCAACGTGGTCTCATAAAATTTCAATAGACGGTATTCATTGTCGGTATTAATGAAAGCCTCGTGCACCTCTCTCTTGATCCCAGCTTCAACGGCCTTTGCCCCCTGTTCTTCGGCGCTGAACAAATGACTCCAGTTTTCCTCTGATTCTTTTGCCTTCATCCACAAGGAGGCATATTGGATGCAGGCTCTGGCAGCCTTTAACTCAGGCCGATCTGCTAATGCGAGGTTCTCCAGTTGGCGGAGATCCCAGGAAAATTCAGGGACATCGACAGATTCGGGTAGTTGAACCAGCAAGGCGGGGTCCCGATTCAATAGCGAATTGAGAACTGCTCTAGCTAGAGCCTCTTTCTTTTCCAGTTGAATGAGATCCTGGATGCCCTGGGTCTCTTCACGTTGTGCCTCCAAGAGCCAATTCTGGGAGACCTGGCCTTCACGGTACCGCGCTAGAACGATTCGCTTGTGTTCATTTAGATTCCGGCGATGTTCATCGTGAATCCTCAATTCCTGGCGAACGGAAAGAAGCTTAATGTAAGACTTCTTGACCTGCGCGACCAATTCATTTTTCCTGGCCTGTAATAATAACTGCCACCATTGCAGCTCGGGAGCCGTCAATTGCTTTTGCAGTTCAGGATCCATTGAAAGATCCCCACTGGATGACGAATGCCATTGGCAGAGATAGAAATACGGAATCCCTAATCTGATAAACTCTAGCGAGGAGTAGATGGACGACTTAGCAGCTCCATTCACGCGGACAGCTTCAATCTGCTGCTGGATTCGACGAACTTCGGGATCGCTCTCTAGAGCTTCCTGGACTAACTTTTGCAAAGCCGGAATTTCGGGGGTTCCCGGGGCATGCGAGGTATCGTCTGACTTCGAAATACCCACCGCCAGTACGTTTGAAAGACGGTAGTACTCCCGTGCCACAGGATTTTTCGGATCTTGGTTCAGGATTCTGGAGAAGCAGTTCCGCGCCTCCACATATCGCCGTTCGTCATAGAGTTGCTTACACTCCGAAATGGAAGGGGACGTTTGCTGCCCTCTCAAGTAACTCCCTCTTACGAGGACAAGGATAGAGACTAGAAATAGTGTTAGAAATCTTGGGACTGCTCCTAATTTCATGGCAGTCGAAGGGGTAATCAACGTGAATTCCTCTTGAGTGATTCTTCTGAAGCGCATCCAAGACAGAAGATCGGTGAGAGGGTAGCAGCGAGCGCAGTATATCAGCACGACAATTCCTGATAGCCACGAAATTTGGGTGAAGGCTGCCTCTTTGCATTCTGGTTGCATGGTCCTCC
>JBGOVH010000149.1:0-6335 GCA_041478005.1 Terriglobia bacterium
CAGGGCGACCGGCAATTCCATGGAAAAAGGCTTCCTCTCAATCTTGTACTTCGGCTTCAGGCTTTCCTTCCACAGCGGGTTTTCGCGATCGGGCAGGATGAGCTGCTTTAGAATGTTTTGCGCCTGGTTGATGCCCTGCATGGCCACCAGAACGTCTCCCTCTCTTCTTTGTAACTCTGCCTCGGACTCGACAATCTGAACTTGGGGCAGTGCTCCAGCAGCAGCTAAACGCTTGTTACTTTCAAGCTGATCCAAGGCCCATTGAGCCGTTTCCCTTTTTACTTCCAAATCTCTATAGGTGTAAGCCAGGTTCCAGTAGGACTGGACAACTGCCGTGACGATCTCCATGACCTTGAACCGAAACTGAGCGTCGCTCAATGAGATTTGTTTCTTGGCGATGCGAATTTGGTGGCGAGCAGAGTCCATTTTCAGATTTCGGAAAAGTGGCTGGGCAAAGTTAAGGCTCAGACGGGTGTTATATTGCGGGTTTAAACTGGTAAAAATATTGTTGGTTGTCTGGCGCTGATTGTCGAAGGAAACCGCAAAGTTTCCCCCTGTCGGCAAAAGTTGACGGAGGGATGTGCTGAAAGCGTAGTAGTCGTCGGAAACAGCACCATTCGGGCCGCCGCCAAGCACGCTGCCAACGGGAATGGTGAGCGATCGGAAACTGGGGCCGAAACTAAAATTCGGGTCATACTGACCCTGAGCGCTTTTCACTCCAAACTGGCTGAGCTCCGTGTTGATCCGCTCTACCTCAATGCCGCGATTATTCCGCAGCGCCAGCTCGACAACTTCTTCCAAAGTAATCTCGTCTTCCTTTGCGGTATTGACCCCGACAAGCTCAAAGGGAATCGTGCGGTCCGTGACTTGCCCCGCCAGGGTGAAAGAGGAACAAAAAAACAAAAACGAGACGGACATCAAGAGGCTTAGGTTCAAGACTCCTCCTTTTGCTGTTATTGAGAATTGTATGATTGAGTGACAAAAACCCCTCACCCCCCAGTCCCTCTCCCATGGGGAGAGGGGTGCCGGAGGCGGGGTGAGGGGGACAGTTGCAGACGGAGTCGATGAAACGCCTATTTCTTAGAAGCCCGCCTGAATCTGGGTTAAATCCGTTTAAAAATCGATCATCCACGGCCAATCAAGCTCAACATAGACGACAAATGAGCTAGCAACCGCTGGCGCAGCCTGGTTTTGACCCGTGAGGCCGAAGAGAATAGCCGTCCCCAAACAAGGGAAGTGGCCATGTCGTCGAAGAGCGAATAGGCGACCGGAATAGCCAGAAGTGTAAGGAGCAGACAAAGCATCTGGCCGCCAATCACGATGATGGCGACGGAGCGACGCACTCCAGAACCCACCCCCTGGCCCAGGGCTATTGGCAGCATTCCTGCCACTAGCGCGAAGGTGGTCATTAGAATCGGCCGCAACCGGTCCCGGCAGGCTTGAATGATGGCTTCATACCGCGGCATGCCTTCATGGCGCAAGTTATTCATGTGGTCAATCTGCAAAATAGAGTTTTTCTTGACCACGCCGAAAAGCATTAATATTCCGAGAGACGAAAAGATGTTAATGGTCTGCCCAAAAACGAAGAGCGAGAACAGAGCAAAAGGGATGGCCATGGGGAGACTGAGCAGAATAGTTATCGGGTGCAAGAAGCTCTCAAACTGGGCAGCCAGTATCATATACATGAACAAAAAGGAAAGCACAAAAGCGATTAGGAAGGCTGAACCGGCTCGCCCAAGTTCCCGGCTGCGCCCTTGCAGGCCGGTTTGATAAACCGGGCCAACATTTAGAGCTGCGATCTTCGGCTCCAACTGGGCAATGACCTCGCTGAGGGCTTGTCCTTTTTCAATATTGGCGCTGATGGTTACCTGGCGTTGCCGGTTGTAACGTTCGATCTGCGCCGGTCCGAGGCCTTCGTCCAGTGTGACGACATTGCTGAGCTGGACATTGCCTACGACAGAAGAGGGAATGAACAGCCTTGAGAGGGCTTCCGCGCTGTTACGATCTTCCTTGGCCACTCTGAGTCGAACTTCGTAACGGTTATCGCCCTCTTGATAAGAAGTAACTTCTTCACCCGCTACCATGGTCCGCAAGCTGGAAGCGATGGTTTCAACACTAATCCCCAGATCAGCGGCTTTGGCGCGATTGATGTGAACTCTCAGTTCTGGCTTTCCAACCTCGAGAGATGTGTCAACGTCGACGACCTTGGGTACTTCCTTCACCAGAGACTGGATTTTTTCAGAGTATTCCTTCAGTTTGTCCAGTTCTGGGCCACGAATTATATAAAGGAGATCGGCGTTGACGAAGCCACCGCCTGTAATCGCCGCCGGGTATTGCACCGCCACCCTCAGGTCTTTGCTGTATTTTGCCATCAAATGTCGCGCCTGCTGCATAATCTCCACCTGAGACTGCTTCCGTTGATGCAGAGGGACCAATTCCACAAACAAGGAAATGTAATTGACGCGCTGCTGGCTGTCTGCTCCTACAGTCGTGAGGATAGAATCGAGCCCGGGCAAAGCTTGCAGGTCTTTTTCCAACTGCTCTGCCAAGGCCGTGCTGCCCATTAAAGAGGTCCCCTCAGGTCCTCTGACGTTAACTTCAAACTGGCTCTGATCATCCTGAGGCAAAAAGTCTTTACCCGTAAGCAGGAAGAGAGGCAAAACGGAAAGGACTACCAAGATGGAAAGCAAAGACATGGCCAGCCGGTGTCGCATGGACCACTGGAGCATTGCCGTGTAACTGCGATCTATCCAGCCATAACCTTTAGATTCCTTGGCTGTCTTTGAATGGCCATTTACCGACTCGTCCGCATGTTTGAGGAAGCGGGCGCAAAGCATGGGAGTGAGGGTAAAACTCACCAGCAAAGACACCAGGATGGAAAAGGCCGAGG
This sequence comes from Terriglobia bacterium, assembly GCA_041478005.1. Classification (GTDB taxonomy): domain Bacteria; phylum Acidobacteriota; class Terriglobia; order Versatilivoradales; family Versatilivoraceae; genus JBGOVH01. The sequence continues at coordinate 2,891 of JBGOVH010000149.1, forward strand.
TGAATCCGAAGCTGCTCATGAATCGCCCGACAATGCCTCCCATGAAGGCCACCGGCAAAAAGATGATGACCAACGAAAATGTAGTTGCCAAGACTGCCAGACCAATATCGGCGGTGGCTTCACGCGCCGCCCGCATGGGTTCCATCCCTTTTTCTTCGATGAAGCGAAAAATGTTCTCCAGCACCACCACCGCATCATCGATCACAATCCCTACGCTTAAGGTCAGGGCAAGCATGGTCATGTTGTTAAGCGTAAACCCCATGTACCACATCAAGGTGTAGGTAGAAATGATCGAGGTTGGAATCGCAATAGCTGAAATGATCGTAGCGCGCCAGTTTCCAATGAAGAACAGAACAACCAGAGCCGCAAAGAATCCTCCCAGGATCAAATGTTCCTGAACCGATTCGAATGAATTTCGGATATAGACGGATTGATCGCGAATGACACGGATCTTAAGATCTGGCGGAAGAAGCGGTTTGATATCCTTCAGCCGTTCCTGAACGCCATCGACCACCGCAATTGTGTTTGTGCCAGACTGCTTGCGGACTTCCATGATGACCGCTTCCTTGCCGTTGAGCCGTGCCAGCGACCGGGGCTCTTCGACTCCGTCCTCCACACTGCCCACGTCCGAAACGCGAATCGGAGATCCCTTGATCACTTTCAAGACAATCTGGTTGAAATCTTCGACCCTTTTCACCCGTCCTAGAGTGCGCAGTGTGAGTTCCTGAATGCCGGCGTCTACCCGACCGGCTGGAATCTCAATGTTCTGGGCAGCCAGCGCATGACGCACTTCGTCGATGGTCAGGTCGTAGGACTTTAGCTTGTCAGGATCAAGCCAAACTTGAATCTCCCGCTTGCGATCCCCGATGAATCGCACCTGCCCTACACCATTAAGCGATTCAATCTGCTGTTTGATTTGCTTGTCGGCGATTTCGGTGATCTCGCGCGCCGGCCGTTCTGCCGAAACGGCCACCGACATGACCGGCATGGCATCCGGGTCCAGTTTCTCGATAACGGGCGGCTTAATGTCTCGAGGCAGAGTCCCCACAATCCGGCTCACCCGGTCGCGCACATCCTGCGCCGCTTCGTCCGGATTGCGCTCCAGAATGAAGGTGATGAAGACTTGAGAGATCCCTTCGCTCGAACTGGAACGTAATTCGTCGATGCCGCTGATGGAGTTAACAGCCTCTTCGACTTTCTTGGTAATTTCACTTTCTACTTCCTCAGGTGAGGCGCCCGGCAGTGCGGTGGTAATTGTGACGGTGGGGAAATCCACCTTGGGAAAGAGGTCCACTCCCAACTTGGTGTAACAAAAAAGCCCGACTACCACCAGGCACATGATCAACATGGTGGCAAAGACAGGGCGCCGGATGCAGATTTCGGCTAACTTTTGCATTACGACTCCCTTCCGGAAACCACAATACCGTTGCTTAGCTTGCCAAGACGATCGGTGGCGATCCTCTCCCCCACTTTAACTCCTTCAAGAATCTCAATGTACTCGCCCTGTTTCACTCCTGTTTTGACGACTCGCTCTGCAATCCGATTGTCGTCTTGAACGACGAAGGCTTTCGTCAAGCCGGCAAAATTCAGCAAAGACTGCGAGGGGACCATTACGGCAGGAGACTGTTTATTCACCAGTAGCTGGACCTTGGCGAATAAGCCTGGCTTGAGTTTCCCATCCTGGTTATCGACGGTAGCTTCAACCGTCAGCGTTCTGGCCTTCTCATCCAAGGATGGACTCATGCGGCTGATAACCCCTTTGAATGCCCGGTTTGGGTAAGAGTCTACAGAAAGAGTGAGCGGGTTGTTGACGTGAACTGAGGCAACAGCCGCTTCAGGGATCACAGCCTGCAAGCGAAGCGGATTAGACTTGACGATAGTGACGATTTGAGTCTCAGCCCGGATGTATTCGCCTCGGGTCACGTGGCGCTGGCTGACGGTTCCATCCAGAGGTGAAAGTATGGTGGCGTCATTGAGCTGTTTGCGCGCCAACTGCAATTCGGCCACCCTTTGTTCGACGAGAGCTATCTGATTGTTAAAGTTGTCCAAGGATGCTTCAAAGTGTGCTTCGGCGCTCCGATAGCCGATTTCGGCTGCATCGAAACGCTCCTGAGAAATATCGCCATTCTTAATCAGCGTCTTAGCACGCTCGTAGCGCAGCGAGGCTTCGTCTAAAGCAGCTTTGGACTGACGCACTTCAGAATTTTGCTCCGGATTGATGTGCGTGTTGTCACCGCGAAGCCCCAGGCGTGCTCGAACCTGCTGGAGTGCTGCCTCTGCCTGATCGACTCTTAGCTTAAATTCCTTTTGTGAGAGCCTGGCCAGGATTTGACCTCGCCTGACAACACTGCCTAGATCGACGGGCAATTCTTCAATGATCCCTTTGACTTCACTGCTGACCACGACTTCCTGGTCAGCCTTGAGGGTCCCGACAACTTCAACGAACCGCTCCACTTGTCGTTCCACAACGCGGGTGGTCTTTACTTCAATGGGTTTAAGCTGGGCTGTATCGGCTGCGCTGACCGATTGGTTCTTGGATTTCGAGCAGCCCCAGAAAAATGAACTGAATGACAAAAGAACTAGAAATAATTTCCCCCATTTGAATGGTGTATTCGTAAGCATAAAGACCTATTTTTTCTTTGAAGTGCGAATCAAAATTCCATTTAGAAAAATCTGAGCAAATTCCTTTGACATGACCTCATTGCTTTTTTTGAGAAACGGATCCCCATAGATCGTCCGGATTAGGGAGTGATGCGAAACCATCCCCAAAAAACCTCGAACCATAACCATCGTGTCACTTCTGACAACGACTTTTTCCTTCACGCGCTGAGAAAGGTAACCGCTGATCCTCTGATAGATCGGTCGGACTTGCGTATCCATGAACAGCTGGGAAAGTTTGTGACCCTCCAGGCCACTATACAAAAGCAAGCGGAGCAGCGCCGGTTCCTTTCGATGAGTTTCCAAGATGGCAAGTGCCAGGGTCTGAAAGAGACGGAGTTCGTCTTTTTCCTTCATGGCAAGATCCATCTCGGCTTGAAAATCCTGGTTATATCCCTGGATGATGAAATCGATAATGGCCGCATAGAGGTCTTCTTTAGTGGCAAAGTGGCGGAAGATGATGGCCTCGCTGACACCGGCTGCCTTGGAAATCTCGCGCGTCGTTGTGCCCACAAATCCCTTTTGCGAAAACAGATTCTTAGCCACCTGAATGATCTGGTTACGCCTCTGAGCCGCCGGCATCTTGTGTAGAGTAACTTTCTGGGTAGAATCGACTGTTGGCAACATAACATCCCCACCTTTGGTTAGGAATCTAGCCACCAGATTCCATGTTTGTAATCAATTACTAACATAGCAGAAATGGGGAGTCAACCAGATTCTTTTAAGATCGGCACAAAGGGAGGGAACTCAGTCGTGGAGCTACGCGGGGTTATTAGGCTCCTATCGC
>JBGOVH010000218.1:0-5284 GCA_041478005.1 Terriglobia bacterium
CGTACAACGTATCATTAGCCGGTAGTATCGGCCAGCGGCCTCAACCACCGGCTAATGGCTGGCAAGCCTTTGGCTTGCTAACCCCGCGCTGAAGCGCGGGGTTAATAGGACTGGGCGATCATCAAGCACTCGTTAATGAATAATTCGGGTTAGGAAACATTCAAACCCGAAGCATGATTATGGAGCTTTATCAGTATAACCATTTTGCCGCTCAAGGGCTAATTGAATTAAATGCCTCTGAAATTTTGCGAAGGTGTCTAAGAACTCAAATGAATTTGCTTTGCCACTTATCATTCCTCTTATGAAAATCATTTTGGGAGGCGTAAAGGTTGGTAAATGTAGCCCCCCTGTCGGAGAAAACGCGGCAGCCCCTTTTTCAAGGAGGACAGCTTTCCACGTCCCCCCTTGCCAAGGGAAAACCACGGGCGGGTCAGTGATTCTCATCCTTCGTGACGCGCCCTTGTTTTCCTGGTTCGATGCCACTTCCTGAGAGACAATCATTCGAGTCTTCATTTCGGGGATTGTGTATTCCTGATTATCCTTGCGTTCTGGAATTGTGGCAGACGATGCCAGCCGGACTTCAAATTCCCCGGGTTGCGACTGTGGGCCGGCTTGAAAAACCAGTCGAAAATCAGACTGGTCAACTGGAATAACGACTTCCGAACACGACAGTTGTGCGGGCAAGTCTTCGGCTCTTACCTTGACGATACCGGTAAAACCCGGCTCTCGCAGAACCTTTCCAGCGAGTTCGAATCTTCCTCCTTTTTTGATTTCGACCCTTTCTGAAAGAAGCTCCAATTTATAACCCTGCACGATCTCCATCGTAACCGCGGAAGCTGTCACCACTCTTTCAGTTTTGCCGTCTACCATGCGAACCCCGTCAATCACAACATCAAAAGTAACGATCGGGGTAGCGAAAGTGCTAATAACCGCGTAATTCCCTTCCTCCGCGTACTCCATCCCTTCAGGCCTTCGCAATAACCGGACGTCTTTGATCGGTGCAATCAGACGGGGAGAGTCCACCTTTATTAGCCCCATAACTTGACCCTTTTTCGATAGCTTCCAGTGGATCAAGTATTCATTTCCTTGAATGAGCCTGACATGGTGAGCGGGGATCTCAATTGCCAGAGGCACAGATTTGGCAATCGCGACTGGTAGCTCCGCTTGAAGCCAGGGGGCTTTAAAAGGCTTTTGCCTGGTTCCGCGAACAACCGTGACCATGCCTGGCGCGGTGGCCAGCCTTCGAATGGGGGTCTCTGATGAGACCGCCTCACCCAAAACAGATAGCTGGAACGAGCGAACACGCGCACCGGGCTTGGCAGTCAATGTCAGATAGCCAGGAATCAGCGAGCGACGGTCCTCCGGCGGATTAAACTCCGCTGGGATATTGCCCCCTTCCTGGATGATATCTTCAGGCAAGTCTGGAATGGTCAAATGAATGGGTCCATCATAACCACGACGGGTAACTAGTACCTCTACAGCAGCCGTTCCATCGACTGGGACATTGACAAATGAGGTCACCAGCTCCAGCGTAAAATCAGGTGGTTGAGGAATTGCGACCAAACGGTATCCGTAACTTAAGCCGCCGCGACCCATCAGGTCTTCTACCGATACAATGATTTCCTTTACACCCTTGGGGACTGCAAAAGCCAGGCGAGGGTCTATTTCATTGCGACTGCTTTCGATCGCAGCTGGGTTCTTGGTGTCCTCTTTTCCGAGTTCCGCCAATGCCACTCTTTTATTGGTTTGCGCATCATAGACTGCAAGCCGTCCCAGTAAACGTGAAGTGCCCAAACTAGCCGCTTCCAGTTCAAAAATCCAGTTCTGACCCTCGGTGACACTCATGCCGTAACTGTCAATTTCCCCCGGGCGGCTGATTCGCCCATTCACGACTGTTGAAGGTGGCAGAGCTTGTTCGTGTTTCCCAGCCGCAGGTGAGGCTTTCGTTATGCTTCGGGAGGCCTCTGCCCACTCCATCATTTCCGGAAGATCTCCCACTCGGAAGAGAAAAGGCAAGCTTCCGCCGTTGGGCAATGAGACGGTGGTCCATCGTGAAGGAGCAGAAACAGTCAGATTGGGCTTCACTCTTGCAGGAGACGCCAGGTTTCCTCCGAAAAGTAAAACCTCCACCGAGCCTCCTCGTTGCCAACCCAGCGGAAAAATTCCTTCCGCATAGGGATATGTCCCGACTCTCAGCCGGTAGAAGTTTTGCTCTTGATCGCTATATCTAGCCTCATGCACCAAGACATAAAAGTCTCCGGACTGGCTGAAAGTGACCTCTGCCCGCGCGTCCACACCAAGTCCAATAGCATCGTTGTTAGCGGCGATTTCTTTGCCAGATGCATCCAGGATCTGCAGCACCGGATCAATGGCTGAACCGGCACGCCTGGCTTCGACTTCAAAGACGAGACGCTCTCCAGCTTTTGCATGGAATCGATAGTAATCCTGATCCGGACCTGCCAGGGTTCCGTTAACGGTGACAGGGGGTATCAGTTTTTGAGCCGTCTTAATGGAGTCATTGTTGTCTTTGTTATCTCTTTCCGACGACTGCCTGAGGATCGATTCCGACTCCATGACTTCCGGGAAAGGCCCCACACTGAAGAGGAGCACGTTGGAAAGCCCTTCCTCGGTTCGAATTCGAACGGGATAAAGGCCCACAGGGGCGCCTTCCTTCAACTGCACCAGAATGGGAAGCTGGCTATCGGCCTGAGGCAGATCAGCAGAAGGAGACAAGCGGGAAAGAGTTCCCGGCAATGAAGTCATGATCTCAGCCCCGGCGGTCAGGCCCTCGCCTGCCAGGGTAAGCGTAAAGACCTTCCCTTGCTGTGCCCCTCGAGGCTCCAAAGCCCTCAACACCGGCGCCGAGTGCAACGCCAGTGTGGGACTCATAAGCATCGATAAGAGACAAAAGATTAGTTTATAACCACGGGGGACACGGGGATTAAATTGAAACACGCTTGATTCCGTCCTTTAGTAATGTCTTATTGAAATTGATCAGGAACCCTCTCTTGATACGAAGTAATTTGAGGTAAGTGATTACTTGCGACAAATGAATCGGTGAAAACTCATCGACAGTCTTGTACTCCAACAGAAGACAGTCTGAAACAATTATATCTGCCCTGAAGCCAATTCCTAAGTCATGACCACGATACCTAACGGGAATTTCTACCTGGTGCCGAGCTGGAATCCGGTGTTCTTCCAGATCAACCATGGTCGCAAGTTCATAGACCGATTCGAATAACCCAGGCCCTAATCGTCTATGAACATTGGTCACAATAGTCAGGACACGATCAATGAGCCCCTCATCACAATCCTTCAGAGGAACTACCTCCCCGTGTTCCCTGTGGTCCATTTTCACCCCTCTATTTCAACGAGACGGCCTTCTCCAGAGGCACGGGGATGAATTCCTTAATTAGCTTTCCGGTGGACGCTTCATAGATGCGAACTTTGCCATCAAAACCAGCGGTCACCAGCTGGCTGCCTTTGGGGTCAAAGGCAAGGGCGTAGATCCCACCCTCATGTCCACTCATGGACGCGTTCTTTTCTCCATCATCAGTGTTGTAGATTCGCACTTCGCTGGCTGCTCCACCCACGGCAATTTTCTGACCGTCTGGGCTGAAAGCCACTTTGGCAATGGATCCGGGCTGTTTTTCAAATTGTCGAATCAAAGTTGAATCGTCGGCAATGCGCATGGCGCGCGGCCGGACCATGTTATAAAGAAATGGGATCCTGTCGTCTCCGCCGATCAGCACGACATCACGCTTGGGATGGCGGGCAATGCAGTCCATTTCGCCGCGCAGCAAATTGAGATTCTCGATAAAGGCACCTGTGGTGACATCAATCAATTTGCAAGCCCGGTCCCGGCCCACTGAAACCAGCCGTTTGCCATCCAGCGAGAACACGGTCCCAAACACCCAATTGTCGTGATGAGTCATTTTCTGCAGTTCTTTGCCAGTCTCAACTTCGATGATCCGAATCGTGTTATCGGCACAACCAAAGGCTAGTTTGGAACCGTCGGGAGAAAAAGAAGCGCCGAAGAGCGTGTCAGAAGTGAAGGTCTGCGACCGTTTCAGCTTGTGGGTGGCCATATCCCAAAGTTGCACCTCACCGAACCGGGCTGGGGTTCCCCCCACAGCTGCTAGAGTTTTTCCGTCAGGGGAGAAAGAGATCGATTGGATCCGGTCAGATATTCCCACGAGTCGGTCAATCAGTTCAGAACCATCTGCTTTGTGCAACAAGACTTCGCGATAACCCGAAACAGCTAAAGTCGTTCCGTCCGGTGAGTAAGCCACCGCAGTAATCACCGGTGCCGTGTGATAAACGGGTGCCTTGCCCGCAACGACAGTCTCCCGCGCAGCTTCCGGAGTATCGTCGGTGGCGCCAGCCACTATCCAGCGTTGGAAAAGATCGATCTGTTCCGCGCTTAGCGGATCACCTCCCAGTGGCATGCGAGGCTGCCTCTCACCCTTGATGTGAGCCAGAACCAGACTCTTTTCGGGCTGCCCGGGAATGAACGGGACTCCACTGCGACCGCCAGTCTTGAAAGTCTCATAACTGGTCAACATCAAATCGGCTTGCTTGGAAGCAGGTTGATGGCAGCCCTGGCAATAACGTTGGAGAACAGGGCGGATCTGACGGAAATAACTGACTGGGGCAAGCGATTCCTTTTTGGCCGCCTCCTGAGCAATCGCCGAAAACATCGGCGGTTCCTGCAGGCTCGCGAGCCAAAAGATCACGAGAAGTCCAGAATACAAAAGCTGAGATGCTTTCAATGCGTTCGAATGTCTGATCGCGCTCATACCGCACACTCCATTAAGGTCGAAGACCAGGGAGGACAAGAATCAATGCTATAGGATCAACTATATTGGGAATTTGCAGATATTCAAGATCGAATTTGAAATGATTCCACCTTTCAAAAGCAGCGGCTCTGCCGATCGATGTGCGGAAAGGCTGCGCCATTCTCCTCGGCGCTGAAGCGCGAAACCCTGGGAAGAGGTCTCCGAGCCGGCAAACCCGCGAAGCGGGTGACGGAATCGGAAGCCGCGGCGGGAAACGGTCTTGGGGATGTCCCCCGCCCTTCCAGGGCTGCACCTGCGGCCTGCTCATTCCCAGGGTTCCGCGATGGGCCTGCCAGTCCATCGCTCCACCCTGGGCTAGGCGCCGTCACCCCTACCGGGGCTTTCGAATGTCCAAACTCCGGCCCCCGCGCTGCCCAGAAGGGGATTGAACAAATCAGCTGAGGGTTGACGCGAAGCGTATCGGCGTCGACTTAAGCCAAATTGAA
>JBGOVH010000372.1:0-4014 GCA_041478005.1 Terriglobia bacterium
GTTCGAATATCCCCGGGCTCCAGTTTGATTCGTTCCAGCACTTCTCGAATCCCTTGATCACCATAGTAGAGGCGATCAAAGACTTTCACAGCGTAACCACGCTCTAATAATTCTCTTACTAGCACGGAGCCTACATAGCCAGCACCACCCACAACTAGAATCATCGAATACCTCCATGAGGATGAAGCGCCTCTTCAATCTTCAATCTTTGCTTTAAAGCTTCGGGACCAGACCGAGCGCACTACTGAGCTGGAAGAGTTTAGACTGCTTAATTCTGTCCAACTTGCCTTGACATTCCTTAAGATCTTCATTCAACCTTAGGGCCCAGTGGGTCCTCTCATCGAATTCACTCTGTAGAGTTAGGATCCGCTTGTCCTTTTGAGCCATTTGCTCGGTCAACCGAAGCGCCCAGACGGCCTTTTCTTGAAGATCCCGCTCTAACTCTCGAAATTGCTCCTGCAATTCCAGGATCCTGGCCTCTCGCTCTTTGATCTGTAAATCCAACCGCATCGCCCACTGGGTCTGCTCGTCATACTCCTTTTGGAGTTTCAAAACCTTGCTGTTCAGGTCCTTCAGCTGGGATTCGAGAGACTGGATCCTTTTTTCCTTCTCGCGGAGCAGGTTCGCTGCTGCCGGCAAATAGACCAAATTATCAAATTTCGGCAAATGGGTCCGTGTCTGCGAACAAATAGCCATGAAATAATTGGAAGATAACTGCAGGTCTGTCGATTGGGGTTCCAGCCGGGTGCGGAGGTTCCTTGATTCGAGTGGATTCCCAATGAAGATTGAAGAAACATGATTCTGGAAACCTATCACGACCTTCCCAAACGTACTTTTCAGGAAGCCAGAAAACTCATCAAAATCAAACTCACGCGTATGATAAGGATTGATTTCCTTGCGCTCTTCTGTGTAAAAGACCCGGTTCGGAGTGGAGATAATCAGAATACCCTCTTTTTTTAAGACTCTATTGATCTCTTCCAGCAAGGATTCCTGGCAAGCTAAATGTTCGATCACCTCAAAACATACGACAGCATCGAAGCTCTCGGCCTTAAGACCAGTCTGGCAGCAGTCTGAAACGATGAAGTGCAGATTGGGAGCTGAATAACTGCGGCACGCAAAGTCGATGGACTCTTTTGAAATGTCGAGAGCCAGCACGCTGCTGGCGAACTTTGCGAGGACGGCTTATCCGTAACCTGCACCGCAGCCCAAATCGACAACAGCCTTTTGCGACACCAAAGGCTGTGCAAAATAGTAACGGGAGAGGTGCTCGTTGTACAAATCCGGCTCCACCTTGCCGGGTACGACACGCTCTCCAGTAAACTCCATTAAGACCCCCTGTTCACCTCTTTTAGGCCAGCCAATGCCGGTTCCACATGCTTCAAATCAATGCTACAGTCAAGTCTCAGGTGGCCGTAAACTGGGTTCCGCTGTTTCAAAACCAGCATTATCGCGTTCTCAACCCAGTCGCACATGACATACTCTTCATGAGTTCCGCTGGCAACCGCAACCAAAAAAAAATAGTTTCCCGCACGCAGCAAGGGGAGAGTCACATGGAAGTCAATTGTATAGATCTGGGAAGCAGTGGCACGCGGAAGGACGAAACCTTCCGCTGAACTATTGATTCCGACGATGTCTTCTCCCAAGCGATTCCGCATCACGAAACCCGCATATGGCCGTTCAACGTCCTCATTAAACTTGACGGATATGCGCAAGGTCAAATCTTCACCGTGTTCCAGGCTCTCACAGGGATTCCCCTTAGAATCCAACAACCGCACCCCCAGAATCTCTGCCTGGCCATTTCCCCATCGATGATCCACATTGGGGATGGAACGCACAATGAGATCCGAGGTGTCTTGCTCTAGGGGAGGACTTGCTGCCGTTGTGACCACCGGTGGCCCGATTTCAGCTGCATAGGGATCCTGCCGGAGAGTTATTGCAGCGAGGTAGTTTCTCACTACTTCGTCGGGTTTCCCCATTTGTTTAACGATCCCATGTTCGAGCCAAAGAGCGGAATCACAGAGGTTCTTGACCGCTGCCACATCATGCGAAACGAATAGAATCGTTTTCCCGTATTCTTTCATCTGGCGGATCTTGCGCATACAGCGCTGCTGAAAATATGCATCGCCCACTGACAACGATTCGTCCACCAGCAGAATTTCAGGTTCCACATGAATCGATACCGCAAAAGCCAGGCGCACGTACATGCCACTCGAGTAAGTCTTCACCGGCTTGTCAATAAAATCTCCAATTTCGGCAAAGCGCTCGATTTCGGGCATTTTTTTCAGAATCTCCTGAGTGGACAATCCCATAATCGCAGCATTGAGGAAAACATTATCCCTGCCGGTAAATTCAGGATTAAAGCCCGCCCCCAATTCAAGCAAAGCCGCTACGCGCCCGCTCAAAGTTACCATCCCAGAAGTGGCTTGCAGCGTTCCAGCGATAATCTGCAAAAGCGTGCTCTTGCCGGAACCATTCTCGCCGATGATCCCGAAGGTGCACCCTTTCTCTAGGGAAAAGCTGACACCGGAAAGCGCCCAGAAATCTGAATGAAGCTTCTTGCTCCGATAGAACAACTCCTTGAGACGATCTGCCGGTTTGGCATAAGTTCGATAATTTTTCGAGATGTTTTCTACGGTGACGGCATTCATTACAGCACATCAGCAAATGATTTCTTGGTATATCTGAAAAACAATCCGCCTCCAAGGAATGAAAAGAGCGCTAGCGCATACAAAAATAGCAGCCCCTGCAAGGAAGGCATTTCGAAGCTCAGGAAGCATTTTCTATAGGCTATGACGACAGCCGCAAGAGGATTGATTTGCATAAAGAGGCGCAGGGTTTGAGGGATTCTCTCTTCGTCAAAAAAAATAGGCGTAAACCAAAACCAAAAAGTCAGGACGACCGTCAGGATCTGAGCTGTATCCCTCAAAAACACCTGCACACTGGAGATGAACCAGCTCAACCCCAAGGCAAATAAACAAAGGGCCAAAAGATAAACAGGTGCCAGGAGCATAAGCCAGCTGATTTTTTGCAAATAAACAATAACGATCAACAGGAAAATTCCTAGTCCGATTAGGTGGTTCACCAGATTGGCAATAAGCACCGACACCGGCAAGATCTCCGAAGGGAAGAGGGTTTTGGTGATTAGGTTGGAATGGTCAATCAAGATGTTACTGGAGCGGCTCAAGGTCTCTTGAAAAACCAGCCAGGGAAGAATCCCACAAAAAAGATAGATCGCAAAACTCGTAGTTCCTGCCTGAGAACCCAAACGTTGTTTCAAAATAACAGAGAAGACAAATGTGTAGCTGGCGAGCAACACCAGGGGATGGATCACAGACCAAAACAATCCCATTGCCGACCCCACGTAACGGCTCTTCAAATCACGCAGAACCATGCCCTTGATAAGTCCACGATGACGGATAAGTTTCTCTAGAAAATTAAAAGCCAAACTGAAAAAGCTGATGTGGGCCATGAAAAATTTGATCGTTTATCTGACTAAACTGAAGAAGGACTTTGATTTTGGAGAAGCCCGTATTTGTGGAGCGCTTGGATTGATCCTAAGCCTTAACAATGATCCGATCTAAAGAGAAGACTATAGAACCCGCGCGGAGTAAGGGTTCATGGGCCCGAGTATAAGGAGTGCGCCGACGGAGTGTCAACAAGTTTCAAAACCGGGTTCATTACCGGCTTAAGCATAGCTTCTTGCATTTCAATTTGCGCAAATAGGGGGTTTCGGTAAGATAGTCCCGCCATAAGAACTCTGAATTTGATGAGAGTGAAACCTGTCCATTCTGATTGGATGGCGGTGTTGATCGCATCTCTAGCGAGGAATACGTCGTGCCCCCGAAGGGGTGGGAAACTCCTCTGAAAATGACATTCCCCCTCCTTGAACAAACTTGCACAAGGAGGGGGTCAAGGGGAGGTTTGCGAAATTCCAAGCACCACCCCCCTGAAGTCCCCCCTTGTCCAAGGGGGGACGATTATTTTCATCGGTCGTGGCGCCGCACAGCGGCATGA
>JBGOVH010000232.1:0-5188 GCA_041478005.1 Terriglobia bacterium
ACCCCCACCAGTTCATGGTGTTCGAAAATGCTTTTTAACGGGACCAAAGAGAATTCGTGATTCTTGCCAATAAAAACAAATCTCATCTCTTCAGGATCCTACTGGACGGACAGGTTGATAACGGAAAGGAAGGATGACTAATCAGCTCTGTGAAATCCGCAGTGAGTGGCCGTCCCTTTTCTGTAATAAAAATGTAGCGGCGGTCTATGACCGCCGACCCTGATTGGGAGTGCCTTCAGAACGCCCTTTCTCTCAATATTCTCCCAACGGCTTCAGTGACATCCTGAATGTCTTCACGAGTTAGATTGGGGCTCAAAGGCAAACTCACCGTCTGTCGTCCAATTCTCAAAGCCTCTGGGTAATCTTCAGGCTGCCATCGGAAATGTCTCTGATAGTAAGGATGTTCGGCAATGCTGAGATAATGGACGCCCACGCCAATTCCGTGTGCCGTCATGGCGTCGAGAAAAGAATCACGCTCGATGCCGGTGCTCTTCGGATCAATCAGGACGGTATAAAGGTGGTGGGCGTGGCGGGTGTCAAGTTCCGGATCCATGGGCAGTTTGATAGGAAGACCGCCAAGAGAATGGTTGTAAGTCTCCCAAATTTCCCTCCGTCTCTTCCAATTGGCCTCAACTCGTCGTAATTGGTGAATTCCAATAGCAGCCTGAAGGTCCATCATGTTGTATTTGTAACCGCACTCTACGACCTGGTAATGCTTGAAGCCCTCGTCGCCAAAGCGTTTCCAGGCGTCTTTGCTCATGCCGTGGAGTGCCAGCACCTTGACTCGAGCCATGTCTTCTTCGCTACGAGCCAGGACCATACCCCCTTCTCCAGTCACCACATTCTTAGTGACGTAAAAACTGAAGCAGCCGAAATCGCCAAATGTTCCGGACTTATTTCCCTTGTACTCCGTCTCTATGGCATGGGCGCAGTCTTCAATGACTTTGAGGCTGCGGCGTCGGGCAATGTCCATAAGAGCGTCCATATTGCACGGGCGTCCAGCAAAGTGCACCGGAATTAGGGCACGCGTCCTGGGTGTAATCCTGGCTTCAACCTGGGCTGGGTCAATATTCATCGTGCTTGGTTCCACGTCTGCCAGCACTGGTGTGGCGCCCGCGTGGATAATGGCGTTGACCGTTGCGCAGAAGGTCAACGCCGAAGTAATGACTTCATCGCCCCGCCCAAGGCCAGAAGCTAGCAGGCTCAGGTGCAAAGCAGCCGTGCAGGAATTCACGGCTGCTAAATATTTAGCTCCTTTGTAAGCCCAGAAATCTTGCTCAAATTGGGCGACCTTTGGACCTGTTCCCAGCCACCCGCTCTTCATAGTGGACAGGACCTCTTGCATCTCCGCGTCCTCAATGGCGGGAGAGCCGAATATTAAGAAGCGGTCCTTGGAGCGGACGGGAGAGTTTGTCATTGAGGTAATGGCTCAAAAAAGGTATGGTCATTCAAGACGTGCAACGGTTCAGGCATTAGGGGCCCTGCAATCTTGGCGCTTTGTTGCACAATGTGTCAGGCCTTCCGTAGCCTTCCATGGTGACATCTTCTATTATCCCTGCATAAAATGTTTGAGTGTCAAAATCTAAGCAGGTTGGGCTACTGTCTTTACGATCGGGCCTAAGCTCAATAATAGTGAACCGCTTGAAACTCAAAATACTTCGTTTAGGACTCCTCGCCTCAGGGCTCTTTTTCGTAAATCATTACCTTCCCCTCGCTCAATTTGGCGAACTCGAATCAACCATCAATGCTCTCCAAAAGAAATATTCATTAGTCCGCGACCTGAAGATGGATTTTATTCAAACTTACAAGAGCCCTCACCGGGCCATGAAAACCGAGACGGGTATCCTTTTTCTGAAACGTCCGGGCAAGATGCGCTGGGAATACAAAACGCCAAGTGAGAAATTGTTTGTTTCTAATGGGAAGACGATTTATTTCTTTCTCCCCGAAGAGCGACAGGTCCAGAAGCTGCCGGTTAAGGAAAGCCGCGACCAGCGAATCCCATTCTTGTTTCTGTTGGGCCGTGGAAACCTAAAAAAGGATTTTTCGAAAATTGAATGGGCAACTGATAATAAGCCCTTTTTTCAGGGGAACAAAGTCATCTATGCCTACCCTAAAAAAGGTATCGACGGATTCTTCAGAATCCTTATGGAATTTGACCCTCAAAACTATCAATTACAAAGAATTAGCATCGTCGAAATCGATGCCTCGACCAGCGAATTTGTATTCACCAACATCAAGGAGAACATCGGAACCAGGGATCAGGATTTTGATTTCAAAGTTCCGCCCAACGTTGAGGTTCTGCAGAGCAGTGATGAGACCATGCAGTGATTTGAGGACGCGGCTCCGTGAAGATTCATGATGATCCTGCTGGTTCCATCGGCAACTGAAGAGTTTTCTCAGACCCAATCATTTGGCCTCTTCTTTCTCAACGATTTTCGCCAAATCTAAGTATAGTCTAAGGGTTACAATACCGAGAAGGTAACTATGGCTGAGTTTCGCTGCCGTTATGTGAACAACAACGGCGAAATCGTGAGAAACACTTTCAATTCGAACTCTGAAGCAGACCTTCGTCATCGCCTTTCTGAACAAGGATATTACGTTTATTCCATTGCTGAAAAGGGGAAGGGGATTTTGCTGAGCTGGGGTTCTCATCCGCGGCGCAAGAAAATAAAGTCCACTGAGTTCATTATTTTCAATCAGCAGTTCCTGGCACTCGTGCATGCCGGTTTGCCTATTCTGAAATCTTTGGAGTTGTTGACTCCTCGGGTCAAGAATCTCCAATTCCAGGAAATCTTGAGTGATATTTCAGCCCGGGTAAAGTCTGGCGCCTTGCTCTCAGAAGCATTCGAAGCTCAAGAAGTCTTTCCCAAGGTTTACACGGCTTCGCTTTACGCCGGTGAGAAAAGCGGAAACCTGGAAGAGGTGATTCGACGGTATATTGAATATCAACGAACGATTGACTCGACTCGTAACAAAGTGAAGTCTGCATTGACCTATCCTTTGATCCTGACAACACTATTGATCTGCCTGGTCACTTATCTGATTTCGGATGTTGTTCCACGATTTGCCACATTCTACGAGGGGCTTGGAGCAAAGCTTCCTGAAATGACCCAAATTCTGATCGCAGTCTCTTTGAGCATCCGCCATCAACTTCTCACGGTCGTGCTTCTGATTGCGACGGCATTGATCGGCTTGAAAATATGGAGCCGAAGCCCGCAAGCTGGATTAGTCCTGGACGGAATAAAGCTGAAGCTTCCTCTCATAGGTGAAGTTTGGAGTAAGTTCAACTTCTCGCAGCTCAGTCGAACGCTATCGACACTCTTGTCAGGTGGAATTCCGTTGGTGAACTCGCTTGAAATTGTGGCTGCTTCAACCGGCAACCGTTTGATTACGCGGGCAATGGAGTCCGCCATTGTTTCTGTCAAGGAAGGTCAGTCACTATCCAAAAGCTTCGAAGCGAGCAAAGTGGTTCCCGACTTAGCCATCGAAATGGTGCTGGTAGGTGAATCCACCGGGGCATTGAGCGAAATGCTCAGGCATGTGGCCGACTTTTACGATGAAGAAGTCAGTACGAGGTTAAACCAACTGTTTACCTACATTGAGCCGATTCTTTTGGTGATACTGGCAACGATTGTGGCTTTTGTACTGATTTCCCTCTACCTTCCCATCTTTAATCTGAGTAGTACAATGGGGGTATAGACTAGAATATTCATGAAAAGGCCGATGTTCCTCCTCCGCAGGGAAGGTGTGAAAAAATTGAGCGGCGCCTGGAACGAGTCCCCCCTTGGAAAAGGGGGGACGATCTAGATGGACGACCTTCCCCTCAGACCCGCGAATTCTTTCACACCTTCAGGCGCGAGGGGAGAGTAAATCTTGAGTTTACTCCCTCGCCCCAGCGGGGGAGAGGGTGGCCAAGGGCCGGGTGAGGGGGATGTCGATTCCATGAGGCTCTTGGGTGAATGATCTAGTATAGCTCAACTTTGTTTCAGAATATCTCAATTTTCGAAATTTAGTGATTGATTATGAATCAGAAGATATTGAATCCCTCTGAAGCCAAGCTCCATCCAAAACTAGATCAAAAAGTAAACTTGCAAGAAGAAGAAAAAGAGGCTCGCCGGCTATCAGAGCGCTATCACTGTGAGTTTGTCGATCTTAAGAATTCTCCCATCGATCCTGAACTCTTCCGCACGATACCTGCGGAGCTGATGTTCCGTTATAACTTCATTCCTTTGAAAACCATTAATGGGTCTTTGCTGATTGCCATTGCGGATCCAAGCGAATTACTCCTGACCGACGAATTGGGCATCCTGCTGGGCAAGAAGTTGGTCGTGAAGGTGGCCACTTCTTCTCAGATTAGCGATATCTTGAAGAAAAGCGAATCCTCCCAAAGAGTTCTAGAGGAAGCCACCGAAGGGCTTACGCTCGACCTCATCAAAGAGGATGAGACCGGCGAAGAAATTTCCATCGAGAGGCTCACCAGTGAAGCCGAAAGCCCCATCATCCGCCTGGTGGACTCCACCATATTTAATGCCCTGGAGCGCCGCGCCAGCGATATTCACATTGAAACTGAAGATAACGATGTGATCATCAAATACCGAATTGACGGCGTGCTCCAGCAGGCCATGCAGCCGATCGCCAAGGAACATCACACCACCATTATCTCCCGCATCAAGATTATGTCAGAGCTGGATATTTCGGAGAGAAGGGTGCCTCAGGACGGCCGTTTTCGCGTTCGCTATAAAGGAAGACTTATTGATTTTCGAGTCTCCATCATGCCCTCCATTCATGGAGAGGATGCTGTTCTGCGGGTTCTCGACAAAGAGGCAATGAGCGAAAAGTTCAGTCAGCTTAGCCTGGAGGTGGTGGGCTTTTCTGAGAACGACCTGAAGAAGTTTCGCCGGTACATTCATGAGCCCTACGGCATGGTGCTGGTTACCGGCCCTACTGGAAGCGGAAAGACGACTACACTCTACGCCGCTATCTCTGAGATTAAGAGTTCAGAAGATAAAATCATTACCATCGAAGACCCCGTGGAGTATCAAATCAAAGGCATTGCTCAGATACCCGTCAATGAAAAAAAGGGTCTCACGTTTGCAAGGGGATTGCGTTCCATTTTGCGGCATGATCCGGACAAGATCATGGTTGGCGAAATTCGTGATTCGGAGACAGCTCAAATCGCCATCCAGTC
>JBGOVH010000459.1:0-3438 GCA_041478005.1 Terriglobia bacterium
ATCGGGGACGAAACCACCTTAAGTTGACATCAATGGTCACCGCGTGACCGCTCCAAGCGCTGATTCAACGGCGCTTACCCCCCTCAGGTCCCCCCCTTGGAAAAGGGGGAACGAGCAGAGACGGACGGCCTTCACCACTGACCCACGAATTCTTTCACAGCTTCAGGCCGGGTGAGGGAGCCAGCCCTTCACCGATACCAAGTCGTAGGTTTCAGTCCGCTGGGACTTGCTGCGGATTGAGCGGGATACAGAAAGCCCTTTTCGTATACAGCTTTTCTTTACTCTATGCCGCTTCTCGAACTGAAGAATCTCACCCAGCATTTCGGCCAGCGGATTGCCGTGAATGCCCTTAATCTTTCCGTGGAGAAGGGCGAAGTTTTGAGTTTGCTGGGCCCCAGCGGATGCGGTAAGACTACCACGATTCGCCTTATCGCGGGTTTTCTCACACCAACGAGGGGAAGTATTTTGGTGAATGGAAAGGATGTGGTGCGCTTGCCGCCGGAGCGGCGCAAAATCGGGATGGTCTTCCAATCCTACGCACTATTTCCACATCTGGATGTCTATGAAAATGTCGCGTTCGGTTTGCGAGCTGCTCGATTTTCTCGCGAACAAATTGATGACCGGGTTAGGCAGTCACTGAAACTGGTAAATCTGGCTGGATATGAGCGACGGCCCATTTTTGAGCTGAGTGGCGGTGAACAGCAGCGAGTGGCCATTGCCCGCGCAGTGGTCATCGAGCCGCAAATCTTGTTATTAGATGAACCGTTGAGCAATCTCGATGCAGGCTTGCGCGAACGCACACGCAACCAGCTGCGCGAGTTGATTACTACTTTAGGCATCACTACAATCTTTGTCACTCACGACCAGGAAGAAGCCTTCGCCCTTTCCGACCGAATTGCCCTGTTGCTTGAGGGAAAATGTGAACAGGTGGGAACTCCGCAGGAGCTTTATGACCGACCTGTGAATGAATTCGTTGCCAGCTTCATTGGCAAGTCGAACATCCTCTCGCTAACACTTAAGGCCATAGGCGAAGATTGTTTGATTTTCTCACTTCCTTCAGGGAGTGAATTGCGACTTCGCCCTCCCACCGATCGAGAACTGCAAGAGGGAAATGTCTGCCGCCTGCTTCTGCGTCCCGATAGAATCGAATTTGCGAACACGCCTGGCAATATCAAATTGTTTCCCGCAAAGATTCTGAATAAGCGCTTTGCTGGCGCTGTAACTGAATGGGAACTGGAGGGAGAGGGTTACCGATTGCTGGCGCTTCAGTCCAACCGGGGAATTCTGTCTTCATTGAAGGTTGGAATGATTGTGGACATTTTCGCCTCCCCGGGAGCGTTTCATATCTTCTGATAGCAAGATCCCGATCCTCAAGGTACGCAATGCGCTTGAAAGACCGCTCTACTCGGATCCTCTACTTCCTTGTTCTGGGGCTGCTTCTGTGGCTGGTTTTTTACCCCAATGTCTACATCTTCATTCAGAGTCTCCAGCAGGAAGGCCGCTTCACTCTGAAACATTTTGAACAGTTCTTCCAGAGCCCCTCACAAGTTGAAGCCCTCCGCAATAGCCTGTGGATATCGGTTGGAAGCGTTTTTCTCGCCGGGATCATTGGGATCCCGCTGGCTTTCCTTTTTGCTCGATATGATTTTCCAGGAAGAAGGATATTTGCAGCCCTGGCTTCTCTGCCTGTACTCTTGCCTCCTCTGGTAGGGGTGATCTCCTTTTTATTCCTTTATGGAGAGAGCGGCATTTTCACCCGTAGTCTTCAGCATTTGTTGCACACCAAAGAACCTCCATTTTCTTTTAGGGGGACCGGAGCGATTTTGTTTGTCCATGCGTACACCATGTACGTTTACTTCTACATGTTTGTTTCTGCGGGTCTCAAGCGTCTGGACTTTTCACTGGTCGAGGCCGCCCGCTCCTTGGGTGCTTCCCGGGTTCGTACTTTTTTCCTGGTGATTCTAAAACAGCTGACCCCATCCCTGGTTGGCGCGTCCTTGTTGACTTTCATGACTTCAATGGCCAGTTTCAGTGCTCCTTATATTTTCGGAGGGGGAGTTCGGCTTCTGGCCTTGCAGATTTACAATTCGAAGTTGAACGGGGATATGGAGATGGCGATGGTGGAAACCGTTATCTTGACAGCGACCTCAATCCTATTTCTTCTGCTCCTGCGTCGCTACGAAGGAACCGACAAGTACCGTTCTGTTAGCAAAGGGGCTCGTCTTCCCATGACCCTGGTGGCCAATCGAGGGATGCGAGTGCTAGCAGGGATTGCGGGGATTTCACTAGTGACCTTCCTGCTTCTTCCCCATCTCCTCTTAATTCTCATCAGCTTCACATTAGATGGAACCTGGACCACAGAGATACTGCCTCCCAGCTACACAGTCAGAAACTACGTGCGTTTGTTCTCAAACCCACAATTCCTCGAACCCGTTATCAATAGCCTGCAGATGGCGACGCTGGCGACGCTGGCTAACTTTTTCTTTGCCATGGTCGCCGGTTACTTACTGGTCCGAAAAAAAGTCAAAGGACATTTTCTGCTAAGCAACCTGACTCTATTGCCCTGGGCCTTGCCTGGAACCGTTCTGGCCTTAAGTCTCGCCAGCACGTTCAGTCAGAACCGCCCATGGCAGGGGCGGATCGTGTTAGTGGGAACGTACTGGATTCTCCCTCTGGCCTATTTCATTCGAAATATTCCGGTATCTGTCAGGGCGGTTCAGGCCAGCTTTGAGCAGTTTGATGCTTCGCTTGAGGAGGCAGCGCGTTCACTCGGTGGTAAATGGTTTTACAGTTTTTGTCGTGTCGTTCTGCCCATGGTACTTCCTGGAGCCCTCGGAGGCTCGCTGCTGGCGTTTGTGTCAGCACTCGGCGTATTTGTTACTTCCATTGTGATCTATACGATCCATAATCGTCCAATTTCCATTGAAATCCTCGCCCAACTCCGTCAATTCAACTTTGGAACAGCGGCGGCCTACAGTGTCTTTTTGATTTTGTTAATTGCCAGCGTTTTTATCCTTTCGGAAAAATATCTTTCCGACCCGGGTCAGCTCGAATTGGGGAGCCGATCGACATGAGATGGACGAAGGTGCACACAGAAGTAATGCGTTGGATGTGTGAAGAAATTGCATTCCTCCACGGCTCCGCCGCCCGATGTGCGGAAGGGCTTGGCCCTTCCGAAGCAAGCCAAAGGCTTGCCAGCCATTAGCCGGTGGTTGAGGCCGCAGGCCGATACCACCGGCTAAACGATACGGTGGGCACCGCACCCCGGAGCTGTGCCAGAACGATCTGCGACCCCTACCGGGGTCGCGACTGATCTTCGTCCTCCGGGGGTGTCGCTTCACTCAACCCCCGGCTAATGGCTAGCAACCCTTTGGGTTGCCAGGCGGTTCCCATGCCTGTAAATGTCCGAACTCCAGACCACTGGGTTTGTGGCAAGAC